>JBKKCN010000184.1:0-7282 GCA_046712525.1 Candidatus Rokuibacteriota bacterium | reverse complement strand
TGCTTGTCGCATACTCGATGGCCAGGCGCCGGATGGTGTCGGCGGGGATCCCGGTGATCGCCGCCGCCCACTCCGGCGTCTTCGTAACACCGTCCGCGAGACCAAACAGGTATGAGCGATAGGACTGGCCCTCCGGCACCGCCCCCTCGTCGAAGCCGAGCACGTGACGATCGAGGAACGCCTGGTCGTGCAGCCCTTCGCTCGCGATGACGTAGGCCATGGCGATGAGCGCGGCGGCGTCCGTCGAGGGCCGGATGAAGACATGCTCGTCCGCGAGATCGTGGCTGGTGCGGCTGCGGCGTGGATCGACGCAGATGATGCGGACGCCCTTCTGCTTCGCGCGCTTGAGATGCTCGAGCGTGCCCGTGCCGAAGGTACCGTCGCCGGGACTCCAGCCCCACATCAGGATGAGCCGCGAGTTCACGTAGTCGGTGGGCTCGCGGCCCGCGCTCTTGTACTCGGCCTTCGCGCCGAACGTCCGGCGCACCGCGAACACTTCCGCTTCTGCGGAGATGTTCGACCAGAGCTCCGTGCAGCCGCCGAACATGTTGAGCAGGCGCAGGACGGTGGAGCGGTTGTGGAGCATCGAGAGGCTGCCCGTGCGCGAGCAATCGAGGATGGCCGCGGGGCCGTACGTGTCGCGCACGCGCCGCATGTGCGACGCCACCTCGTCGAGCGCTTCGTCCCAGCCGATCCGCTCGAATTCGCCGGCGCCGCGCGGCCCCGTGCGCCGCAGGGGATGGCGCAGCCGGTCCGGATGGTTCATGCGCTCGAGCTGGCCGAAGCCGCGCACGCACGCGTGCAGCGGCGCCGCCTCCGGCGTCCACTTGCGCGGATCCGTGCTGATCTTCACGATGTGCCCGTCGCGCACGTGCGCGTTGACGACACAGCGCCCGCCGCAGTTGTGGCCGCACGTGCTCGTGACGATGGTCTCGCCCGGCGCCGCCGGCGGCCGGGGCGCCTCGTAGAGGATTCGACTGGGCGGTGTCACGGCTCGGATTGTCGCACAGCGGAGCGCCGCGGACGGGCCGATCGTATCATGGACACATGAACACGTTGATGCGATGGACGTGCGTCCTCATCCTCCTCGCTGCCGTCGCCGGCTGCGCCGAGCCGCTCGCAGGTTCACCCGGCTCTCTCGCGCCGCCCGCGGGGCCGGTGCCGGATCTGGCCGGCACGTGGAGCGGCACATGGAGCGGCCAGCCCGCGCGTCTGGTCGTGACGGGCCAGGGCGACACCTCGACGTCGGGCGTCAACATCGGGCCGTGGCCGCTGCTCGGCCGCAGGCTCCCGGGCGTGTCCGGTGTGCTGACGTTTGCCTCAGGCGGCCAGCCCACCACGGTTCACGTGCGGGGCTACTTCGGCGATGCGGGCGGTCGCCCCACGCTCGTGCTGGAATCGGTGGCGGCGGACGGCCCGTCGTTCACACTGACCGAGGTATCGCCGGGGCGGCTCTCCGGCGTCGGCACGTCGTCCCTGCCGTGGCACCCGCGGGGCACCATCGACCTGCTCCGCGCTCGGTAAACATGGGGGCCTCGAAGGCCCCCAAGCCCCCCGTCGCCGACGGAGGGCGCCGCTCACGCTCCCGGCTGTGCGGTCTCCGGAGTATTGAGCGCCGTCCATGCCGCTCGCTGCACGGCGCGCCACGGGGTCTTCTCCCACGCGGAGCCGATGGCGCTGGTGGCGGAGTGCTCCATGCCGCTTGTGTAGAACGTCGCGCGCCAGCCGCGGCCGTCGTAGCGCGTGAGTTGAAGGTCGTAATCCTGCCGGGCCATGCCCACCACGATGTCGCCGATGCCGCGCCACGTGTCGAGCCAGCCGTGCATCAGCTTCAGCTCGGGCGCCGACGGCGGCAGAAGACCGAAGCCGAGGGCGGCAGTGAGGGCAGCGCGGCGTCCCGCCGCGTCGGCCGTCACCTCGCGTCGCGGTTGGTGGCGAGGAGACGCTCGACGACGCTGCAGAGCGTCCGGATGTCGACGGGCTTCACGAGATACTCCTGAAAGCCGGCGTGGAGCACCGCTTGGCGGTGGAAGTCTTCGTCATAGGCCGAGATGGCGAGTGCAGGGACGGCGCCGCCGCGCTCGCGCTTCAGATTGCGGATCTCGCGAATGAGCGCGAAGCCGTCCTTCTTCGGCATCGCAAGATCGCTGATGATGAGGTCGGGCTTGACGTGGCGGAACCACCGCAGCGCCGCGTCCGCTGACGCCGCCGCGGTGACCAACGCGCCGTGATACTGCAGGAGCGTGGTGAGGATGTCGCGCGCATCGCGGTTGTCGTCGACGACGAGGATGTGCACGCCGCTCAGGCGTTGAGACTCGGTCAGGCCCATGGTTACGCTCCCTATCGCAAGTATAGCGGTCGTGCGCCGCTCGATGAGCCCGAAGTCGATGGCGGCTCCGAGGCCGGGGCCGTCGAAGGCGTGCACGAGACCGTCGCGGTCGACCTCGATATCCTGCTCGAGGCCGGCAGGATGCGAAGTGTATGGTGTCTGATTGGTGGGGTTGCGAATGGTCAAGAACATCGCGTACGGCGCGCTGGGCGTGGCCGCCCTGGGGCTGCTCTCAGGATGCTTGAGCTCGTTCACTCCGCACGCCGGCAGGGTCGATGAGCCGGTGCTCAAGCCCGAGATGTTTTTCGCTGGCCACACCCGCGGTGAGGGAACGCTCGCTACGCTGACCGGTTCGCGCACGTCGCTGCTGGTGGAAGGGCACGGGTACGCCGAAGGGGACGGTACTTTCCGACTCGATCAGAAAGTGACATTCGCGAATGGCCAGACGGAAACGCGGACCTGGAGGCTGCATAAACGTGATTCTAAAAACTACAGCGCAACACTCAGTGACGCCGCAGGGGAGGTGACTGCGGAAGCCACCGGCAACCTGCTCCGCTTGCGGTATCTACTGCGCAGGCCGGCGGTGTATATGGATCAGCGGCTGTATCTACAGCCGGACGGTCGCACAGTGTTGAACCTGGCAACGGTGACAGTGATCGGTATACCGTGGGCGAGATTGTCTGAGCGAATAAGAAAGATCGACAGTCCCCCCTCGCGCCCTTGAATGCCTGCCGGTCTCAGCGCGAGCATGATCTTGCCCTCGCACACGCCTAGCGCAGTATAGCGGTCGTACGCCGCTCGATGAGCGCGAAGTCGATGGCGGCGCCGAGGCCGGGGCCGTCGAAGGCGTGCACCAGCCCGTCGCGGTCGACCTCGATATCCTGCTCGAGGCCGTACTTCTGCGCGCCGTCCGGCAAGAGCACCTCGAAGAACTCGGTGTTGGCGATGGCCATGATCACGTGCAGGTTGGCCACGTTGTTCAGCGAGTTGCCGCCGTGGTGGATCTCGAAGTTCATGTGGAAGGCCTCGGCCAGGTGCGCGGCTTTCACGAGGGCCGTGATGCCGCCCTTCACCGCCACGTCGCCGCGCAGGTAATCCGTCGCCTGCGCGGTGAGCCACGGTGCGTAGGCCGTGAAGCCACCGGGGCTGTACTCGGTGGCGAGGATGGGAATGTCCAGGTGCTGCTTGAGCTTCACGTAGTTGTAGAGGTCATCGTCGGCGAGCGGGTCCTCGTACCAGTGGAAGCCGAGGTGCTCGATGGCCTTGCCGACGCGCAACGCCTCCGGGTACTGATACGACCACGTGGAGTCGAGCATCAGGGTGTAGGCGTCGCCGACGGCCCGTCGCACCGCCTGGCAGACCTCGATATCACGCGCGGGCACCGTGGGCGGGTGGATCTTGTACGCCGTCCAGCCTGCCGACTTGAAGCGCGCTGCCTCCTCCGCGTACGCCTCCTTCGACGCCAGCACCGCCGAGCTTGCATACGCGCCGATCCTGGTACGGAAGGACCCCAGCAGGCGGTGGATCGGCTGCCCCATCGCTTTGCCCGCGAGATCCCACAGCGCGACGTCCACGGCCCCAATGGCGCGGAAGGTCGTGTTGCGGCTGCGCTTCCACATCGCCTGGTTCAGCCGCTCGCGGTCTAGGGGATCCTGCCCCAGCAGCAGCGGCTTCAGGAACTGGATCAGCGACTGCCCGTCCAGGTGCGCGCCGCGCATGGCGGAGCCGAGGAAGGCATGGCCGCGCACGCCGTCGTCGGTCTCGATGGCGAGCAGGCCGAGCTGGCTCGTACCCGAGGCGCGGCTCATCTGGCCGTACGTGGTGGCGGGGATATCGCGCCACTCGAAGAGCGTGAGGCTGACGTCGGTGATCTTCATGGGGCGATAGTCCACCACGACCCGCGCCGCCCGGCAAGGGGCTGCGCGCCAGTGTCCGCGGCCGTGCAATGTTTACCACCTTAGGTTCCGTCACCTCGGGGGTATGTCGTTTGCAGTTCTTGGCCCTCACTTCCGCGGCAGAGGGGGGTATCTGTCACAGTCGGGTGGCGAGGTCTCGGTTCAATGGTGAGGCCGGATCGCGTTCTCGTCGTCGAGGACCACCCGGATCTCAAGAGACTTTGCCTCCGGGGTGCTGGAGCACGCCGGCTATAGCGTGGTGGCCGTCGGCTCTCTCGCCGCCGCCGAGGCCGAACTCGGGACAGCCACCGTGGACGTGGTCGTGACGGACCTCAAGTTGCCGAAGGGCAGTGGTCTGGACGTGCTGGCGGCGGCGCGACGGATTGATCCGGACGCCTTCGTGATCTTCGTCACCGGGTTTCCGTCCGTAGAGACGGCCGTGATGGCGATGAAGTTCGGTGCCGCCGATTACCTGATGAAGCCGTTCTCAGCCGAGCAGCTGCTGGCCGTCGTCGAGGCCGGGCTCGAGAAGCGCCGGGCCAAGGAAGTGTTCGGCCTCCTGCGCCACGAGGCTCGAAACGCCTTTGACGTGCAGGGCATCCTGGGCGGCAGCCGCCCGATGCTCTCGCTCTTTGAGGACATCCGCCGGGCGGCGGCCGTCGACGCCGGCGTCCTCATCCTCGGCGAAAGCGGAGCTGGCAAGGAGCGCGTGGCACACGCCATCCACGACAACAGTGCCCGCCGCGCGGGACCGTTCGTGCCCATCAACTGCGCCGCTATTCCCGACAATCTCCTCGAAGCCGAGCTGTTCGGTGACGAGCGGGGAGCCTTCACCGGCGCCCACGTCATGAAGCAGGGACTTCTGCAGGCGGCGGACGGGGGCACGGTGTTCCTCGACGAGGTCTGCGAGCTCAATCCCGCGCTGCAGGCCAAGCTGCTGCGCGCGCTCGAGGACGGCACGGCCCGGCGCCTCGGGGGACGCACGGCGGTGCGCTTCGACGTCCGGTTCATGGCGGCCACCAACGGGAACATCCGGGAGGCGATGCAGCAGGGGCGCTTCCGCGAGGACCTGTTCTTCCGGCTCAATGTCATCGAGATCCACGTGCCGCCACTGCGCGAGCACCCCGAGGACGTCCCGCTGCTGGCGGCGTATTTCCTGGATGCCGCCTCGCGCCGGCGGCGAACGAAGATCGAAGGCATCACGCCGGCGGCCATGAGCGTGCTGATCGGCTACGACTGGCCCGGCAACGTCAGCGAGCTGAAGAACGCCGTCGAACGCGCGGCCGCGTACGCCACCGGCGCCTTCATCACCCCGGAGGATCTGCCCGTCACCGTAAAGTCCGCCGGCGGCGACGGCGCCGGTACGTTCCGGACCTGGAGAGAGAAGGCATTCGCGCGCCTCGAGCGCGATTTCGTGGTCAAGGCGCTCGGCGAGCACGCCGGAAACGTCAGTCGCGCCGCGCGTGCCCTCGGCCTGCACCGCTCGACGCTCCAGCGCGTGATGCGCCGGCACGACGTGCCGCCGGCGCCCGCTGTCCCGCCGCCGCCGCGCGTGCCGATCCGCGAGCGCCGCGCCAGCGCCTGACGAGCGCATCCGCCCACTGTCGCATCCCCCACTTGGGTGCCGCGTCACTGCGGCACCACCTAACTACCCGCTGTGATGGGCGGGCCGGCTTGAGCCGCTCCTCCAGGTGCCGCCAGAGCGCGGCACGCCCGGTAGGACATGAGTCGTGCCCCTACCGCAAAAAGCTTGATCGGACGCGATGTTAACGTGCCGCGCCGCACGTCTGTCATCCCGGCAGGAAGTTTGCCCTCTGCACAAGCACACGCCCTAGGGCGAAAAACTGTACGGAGAGGGAGATCGACATGAAATCGCAGGGAACGGTTCGCGGCGAGCATGAGGGGAGCGCCCGAGGTGTCAGAAACCCGCTCACGAAAAGGGTGTTGACCATCGTAGTCGTGGGGCTGCTCGGGTTGACGGGAATCGCGACCGCGCAGCAGCTGTTCCTGCGTGGGTCGGTTTCCTGCTGACTGGTTTCGAGCCGCTTGTGGCGGACGAGTCCAGCACTCATGAGGAACTGCCAGGGCTAGGACACAAGTTCGAGCTCTTAGTCCTCATGAGGGACGACAAAGACCCACAGAATCGGACCAATGACGTGATTTCTGTTCTGACGACGACGTCGTACCCTGCGGGGATCGGCGTCGCCCTGCGGAAGATCGCTGCGCTCACAAACCAGTTGCAACTCAAGTATTTATTCCCCGCGAGATCGTGCGGGGGCGGCTCGCCGAGGATCCAGCTGGCTATAGATACCGATGGCAATGGCAGTTCGAACGGTAACGCCTTTGGTTACGTCGGGCACACCGGGTTCGGCGGCGGCTGCGTTACCGGCGTGTGGGACTTCGTCGACATGACCGATGCCGTGCCGTTCCGATGGGACTTGACCCAATTCGGGCTCGGCTACCACAACTGGCAAAGCGCAGTAGCGGCGATGACGACCACGTTCGCAAACCATCAAGTGCTATCCGGCTCGCTCGTCGACGACTCTTGTAGCTTCGCGCCGACTTCGTGCGGCCAGGCGTATTACGATTTGCTGACGATCGAGAACCGTACGCTGGAGAACGACCAGGACACGGTGAAGAACGGTAAGTAACGGGACACGCTACGCACGCGTACGTGCCTGGGCTCGCGCGAGCGACAGATGGCGGTGCCAATGTCTTCGGTGGCGTCGGGCGCGGCGCAACCGAGCTAGATCTGCTACGCGTGGCCGGGGGGGGCGGCCGGTTCAGCGGCCGCCCCATTTATTTAAGGCACCAGTCGTTGTGTAGGCGCCCGCAGGTCACCGCGCCGAAGCGCGGCGTACAGGCTGCCGTCCAGTGCGCCATTCTCAAAGACGTCAAGAGCGATGTAGAACAGCAGTGCGCCGATGATCGCCCACAGCCCCGCCCGACTCGCGCGGCGCACGGGGCTCAACGTGAGGTTCCCGGACACACGGCACCGCCGAGGATCGACGGGCTCTCGCGCGTCGGGATTGAAACTTGCCCTGCCCCTGAGGCCCGC
>JBKKCN010000183.1:0-2829 GCA_046712525.1 Candidatus Rokuibacteriota bacterium | reverse complement strand
ACGAGGGTGCGGGTCTTGAGATCCAGCCCCGGCCGCGTCCACAGCCCGCCGAACACGTGCTCGGTGGCGTAGTCGATGAACTCCTTCATGACAGGGCCGCTGTACGTCGCCTTGTTCGCCTTCTCGGCATAGGCCTCACCCAGCAGCTTCACCCGCATCTCGCGGCCCTTGCGGTACCCTTCGCTCTCGGCCATGACGGTCTCCTTTCGATCAGAGGCGGATTGTAGCCCGGCGTCGCGCGGGGCGCCCGGGATGGTGTAGTTTATGCGGCCATGAGCCAGCGAATCGGGATCATCGGCGCGGGAGCCATCGGATGCGTCGTGGGCGGCCTGCTCACGAAGGCGGGCATGGACGTCACGCTCATCGAGCAGTGGCCGGAGCACGTGGAGCGGATCAAGCGGCACGGGCTGCGGCTGAGCGGAACGTGCGGCGAGCACACCATCCCCGTCAAGATCCTCCACCTGCACGAGGCGCAGACGATCGGCGAGCCCTTCGACGCCGTGTTCATCGCGGTGAAGTCCTACGACACGGAGTGGGCGACGGCGCTCGGCGTCTGCTACCTGAAGCCCGAGGGCGTCGTGGTCGATTTCCAGAACGGGATCAATGACGAGCGCGTGGCGGCGGTGGCGGGCAAGGCGCGCACGCTCGGCTGCGTCATCCTCATCGGGGCCGGTTTGTACGAGGCGGGCCACGCGATGCGCACGGACACGGGCACGGTCGGTTTCAAGATCGGCGAGCACGACGGTAACCACACGGAGCGCGCGCGCGCGCTGGCGGCGCTCATGGATCACGTGGCGCCCACCAAGGTCACCACCAATCTCTGGGGCGAGCGGTGGTCGAAGCTCGCGATCAACTGCATGGTGAACGCGCAGTCGGGGCTGAGCGGGCTCGGCACCACCGAGTGCCGCTGCGATCCCCACGCGCGCCGCATCTCCGTGCACCTGGCCGCGGAAGCCATCGCCGTGGGCCGCGCGTGCGGCTACGAGGTGGAGCCCATCCTCGGCATCGAGGCCCAGCGCTTCGTTGACGCCGCGGCCGGACGCGGGCTCGCGGAGGTCGAGGCCGACATCAGCCGCGTGGCCACCGCGCGGGGGGGCGGGCGGCCCTCGATGCTGCAGGACGTGATGCGCGGCCGGCGCACGGAGATCGACTACCTGAACGGCTACGTGGTCGCGCGCGGGCGCGAGGTGGGCGTGAAGACGCCCTTCAACGAGAAGATCGTCGAGCTGGTGAACTCGTTCCCCGTGGGCGGGCTCAGGCCGGATCCGAAGCACCTCGACCCGCTGCTGGCGATGCTGCCGTAGCGGTCATGCCGCTCGCGCCCATTCCCCTCTCGCTCTTTCGCAAGGTCGGCGTGGGCCTGGCGCGCCCCGAGGATGTCGTGGTGGGTCGCGACGGGCGCGTGTGGGCCTCCGACGAGACGAGCGCATGCGCGGAGGTGCGCGCCGACGGCTCGCTGCGGCGCGTGGGCCGCGCGGGCGGCAAGCCCAACGGCATCAACATGGACGCGCAGGGCCGCATCCTCATCGCCAACTTCGGCCTCGGCAGCGCGCCCACGGGCCCGCTGCAGCGCCTGGATCCGGAGTCGGGAAAGATCGAGGTCGTCTGCGCGGAGGTCGACGGCCGGCCGCTCGTCGCCTGCAACTATCCAATAGTCGACCGCGCCGGCAACGTGTGGTGCTCGCATTCAACGTTCGACCGTGCCGCCGCCGACAAGGGCCTCGCGGACGGCTTCGTCTTCCGCGTGAGCCCGGACGGGCGCGCCGAGAAGATGGCGGACGGCTTCCAGTTTGCCAACGGCCTCGCTTTCGATGCCGACGAGCGCTGGCTTTACGTGTGCGAGTCGATCGGCCGCGACGTGGTACGGCTGCCCGTCCGCGCCGACCGCACGCTGGGCGAGCGCGAGCGCTACGGCCCCGTGCTGGGTGAGCCCGCCTTCCCCAAGCCCACGCCCGCGCAGCGGATCACCTTCGGCGCCACCGACGGGTGCGGCTTCGATGCGGAAGGCAATCTCTGGGTCACGCTCGTCGTCGCCAACAAGATCGTCGCCATCACGCCGAAGCGCGAGGTCGTCACCATCGTCCACGACGCCAGCGGCGAGCTGATGAACTGGCCCACCAACGTCTCGTGGGGCGGGCCGGACATGCGTGATCTCTACGTCGGCAGCATCCGAAAGGACTACGTGCTGCACGCGCGCAGCCCCGTGCCGGGCCTGCCCCTCGTGCACCAGGCGGGAGCATACGCATGAGAGTCGGCATCTCGCTCACGAGCCGTCACGTGGGGACGGACGCGCGGCAGGCCGCGCGGCACATGATCGAGCGCACGGCGGCGGCGCGGAAGTCCGGGCTCGACTCGCTCTTCGTGGGCGATCATCACTGCACGCCGGCGCCCTATTACCAGAACGTGCCCATGATGGGCCGCCTGCTCGCCGAGTGGGACGACAAGCCCGCCGGCTGCCTCTTCCTCCTCCCGCTCTGGAACCCCGTCCTCGTCGCCGAGCAGATCGGGACTCTGGCCGCCATCGCGAAAGGCCGCTTCATCATGCAGTGCGGCCTCGGCGCCGACGAAGCCCAGTTCCTCTCGATGGGCGCCAACATCAAGCAGCGCCCGTCCGCCTTCGAAGAATCGCTGGACGCCATTCGCCGTCTCAGCGCAGGCGAAACGGTGACGTCCAACGGCCGCTTCGTCTTCGAGAACGCCCACGTCGCCCCGCGTCCAGTCGAGCCCCTGGAAGTCTGGATCGGCGCCAGCGCCCGCCCCGCCATCGACCGCGCCGCCCGCCTCGGCGACGGCTGGTTAGCCTCCCCCGGCCTCACGCTCGACGAAGCC
>JBKKCN010000182.1:0-3606 GCA_046712525.1 Candidatus Rokuibacteriota bacterium | reverse complement strand
ATAGAGGCGCGCCACGTCTTTTAATTTTATTACCGAACATCGGGGGGTTTGGGGGGCCCGTCGAGGCCCCCCATCCGGTCCATCGGCCCGTCGAGGCCCCCCATCCAATGAATGCCCAGCGTCACGTCGTGGTCGGCACTGCCGGCCACATCGACCATGGCAAGACGTCGCTGGTGAAGGCGCTCACGGGGACCGACACCGACCGGCTCCCCGAAGAAAAGGCGCGCGGCATCACGATCGATCTCGGATTCGCCTTCCTCGAGGAGCAGGGCGTCACCATCGAGATCGTGGACGTCCCCGGCCACGAGCGGTTCGTCAAGAACATGCTGGCGGGCGTGGGCGGCATCGACCTCGCCATGCTCGTCATCGCCGCTGACGAAGGCGTCATGCCGCAGACGCGCGAGCATCTCGCCATCTGCTCGCTGCTGCACATCCGGGGCGGCCTCGTCGTGCTCACGAAGACGGACATGGCGGAGGCGGACTGGCTCGAGCTCGTGCGCGACGACGTGGCGTCCCTCGTACGCGGAACCTTCCTGGAGGGCGCGCCCATCGTGGCAGTGTCGTCGCGCACGGGGGATGGCATCCCCGAGCTGCGCCGCACGCTGGGCACCCTCGCCGCCGCCGTTCCCGCGCGCGCCGCCGACCAGCTCGCGCGCCTGCCCACGGACCGTGTGTTCACCATCAAGGGCTTCGGCACCGTGGTGACGGGCACGCTGATGACGGGCGCCCTCGCCGTCGACGATCGCGTGGAGGTGTTCCCGCGCGGCGTGCAGGCCAAGATCCGCGGGCTGCAGACGCACGGCCAGCCGGTCGCGCGTGCGCTGGCAGGGCAGCGCACGGCGGTCAATCTCCAGGGGCTGGAGCGATCGGCGGTCGAGCGCGGGGACGTCATCGGGATGGCGGGCAGCCTCGTGTCGACGGTGATGGTGGACGGCACTCTGGAGCTGCTGAAGGACGCGCCGCGTCCCATCAAGTCGCGTGACCGCGTGCGCTTCCACACGGGAACGAGCGAGATCATGGCCCGCGTCCTCGTGCTCGATCGCGCCGAGCTGGAGCCCGGAGCGCGCGCGCTTGCGCGCTTCCGTCTGGAGGCGCCACTGGTGGCGCTGCCCGGCGACCGCTTCGTCGTCCGCTCGTATTCGCCGGTGATGACCATCGGCGGCGGCACGCTGCTCGACATCGACCCGCCGCGCTTCAAGCGCAAGACGCCCGCGCTTGTCACCCATCTCACGCTGCTGCAGAACGGCAGCGCCGACGAAATCCTGGAAGAGCACGTGCGCCACGCGGGCGCGGCGGGTGTGAGAACGGCGGCCCTGGGCGCGCGCGTGCCTTTCGGGCCTGCGCGCGTGCGCGCGCTGCTGAACGATCTGCAGGCGGCGGGCCGCGTCATGGCCGTGGACCGCGACTGGTTCCTGCACGCCGACAGCCTCGCGCGCCTGCGCGAGCTGACGGTGGCCGCCCTCGCGCAATTCCACCGCGCGCATCCGCTGCGTCCGGGGATGTCGCGCGAGGAGCTCCGAGGACGCGCGGGTGCGCCCGACGACCGCGTCTTCGCCTATCTGCTCGGCGTGCTCGAGACGGACGGCGTCACCCGCGCCGAGCGCGACAAGGTGCGTCTCGCCGCGCACGAGGTGCGCCTGTCGCCGGAGCAGCAGCGCATCGTGGGCCGCGTGGAGGTGGAGTTCCGCTCGGCCGTGGCCGCGCCTCCGAGCCCAGAGGAAGCGCTCGGCCGTGCCGGCGTCTCCGGCGACGAGGAGCACGAGCTCTTTCAGGTGCTGCTGCAGGCGGGCACGCTCGTGCGGGTGAAGGAGTCGCTCTTCTTCCACGCGGCGGCGCTGGAGGATATCCAGACCCGGCTCGTGGCCATGCTGCACGAGCGCAAGGAGATCGGCCCCGGTGACATCAAGGATCTCCTCGGCATCTCCCGCAAGTACGCGATTCCGCTGCTCGAGTTCTTCGACGGGAGGCGGGTGACGATGCGGGTGGGCGAGCGGAGGGTCTTGCGCGGGGGGTAGCGAGGGGCTAAGGTGAAGGCGCCTGAAAGGAGCACCACATGTTTGGTCTGGGCTATCAGGAACTGTTGATCATTCTCGTGATCGTCCTCGTGCTCTTCGGCGCCAATCGGCTGCCGGAGCTGGCCCGATCGCTGGGCTCCAGCGTCAAGGAGTTCAAGAAGGGCGTGAACGAAGTGAAGGTCGAGGACACCACCGCCACCACCGTACGCAAGGAAGAGGAGAAAAAAGCGTAGCGTCCGTCGTCGGCGTCGACGTCGGAGGCACCCGCATCCGCGCGGGCGCCGTCACGATCGACGGGCAGCTCTCCTCGCAGACCGAACATCTCACCGAAACGCGTCGCGGCCCTGATGCTGTGGTGGCCACCATCGAGCAGGCCATCGCGGCCGCCGGCTCCGCCGGCATCGCGCGTATCGGCGTTGCATGCGCAGGCCAGATCGATCCCGAGCGCGGTGCCATCGTGTACGCCCCCAACCTCGGCTGGCGCGACGTGCCGTTGCGCGACAGGCTCGCCGCCACCTTCGGAGTTCCCGTCCTCGTCGACAACGACGTGCGCGCGGCTGCCTGGGGCGAATTCCGCTATGGCGCGCACAGGGTGCGGTCGCTGCTCGCGGTCTTCGTGGGTACCGGCGTCGGCTCGGGCGCCGTCCTCGATGGTCACCTCTGGCGCGGCGCCGGCAACAGCGCGGGCGAGCTCGGCCACACGCAGGTCGTGCCCGACGGTCTGCCGTGCCCCTGCGGCGCCCGCGGGTGCATGGAGCAGTACGCCTCCGGCAGCGGCTTTCAGCGGCGGTACCGGGCCGCACAGGAGGCGGGCACGGCCACGCGCCTGACGGAGCTGTGCGACGGCGACGCGGACGCGCTCACGGCGCCGATGGTGGCCGCCGCCGCCAACTCGGGCGACGAGCTGGCGCGTGCGCTGTGGACCGACTGCAGACGCTACCTGACGATGGCCGTCGCCAACGCCGTCACCCTGCTCAACCCGGCCGCGCTCATCCTGGGAGGGGGCGTCATCGAATCGCTGCCCGAGCTTTTCGACGACGTCACGAGCGGCGTGCTGCGGTCCACCACGATCCTGGCGCGCGAATCGCTGAAGATCGAGCGCGCCCGGCTCGGAGAGTGGAGCGGCGTCCTCGGCGCCGCCGCCCTTGCCGCCGACCCTCGCTGACCCTCGACGCGGCGTATATACTCCACCGTTGCCATGGACCGCCGCGCGGATCGCTGGGATGTCGTGTGCGCGCTCGCGCTGTCCGTGCTGACCGTCCTCTCCCGGCTGCCGTATCGCGCGCGGATGCTCTACAACTGGGACGCCGTCCAGTTCGCTCTCGCCCTCAAGGAATACGACGTCGCCAAGCATCAGCCGCACCCTCCCGGCTACATCCTCTACGTCGGCCTGGGGCGGATGGTGAACTCGATCCTGGATGACGCCACCGCCGCCTACGTCGTCCTCGCCGTCGTCTTCAGCGGCGCCACCACCGTCGTCGTCTACTTCCTCGGACGCGCGGTGTACGGCCGGGCCACCGCGCTCGCCGCCGCCACGCTGCTCGCGGTGAGCCCGCTCTTCTGGTTCTACGGCTCCGTCGGTCTCACCTAT
>JBKKCN010000181.1:0-6004 GCA_046712525.1 Candidatus Rokuibacteriota bacterium | reverse complement strand
CGCCCAGTGAGGGCGCCGTCTTGCGCATCGTGGCGGGGGTGGCCGACATCTTCACGGGATTGCCGAGCGCCTTCACCTCACCCACCTGTGGATGCTGCAGCGTCTGCACCATGCCGCGTGCCTGCGCGTGCTCGTCGGCGAGCGCCTCCGGCACCGTGTAGATGGGTCCCGCGGGTATGCCCGCCTCCTCGCACAGGGCGAGCCAGTGGGAGCGCGGATGGTGACGAGTCACGCTCTCCACGAGCGGCTCCAGCTCGGCGCGATGCTTCAGCCGGTTGGGGACGCTGTCGAAGCGCGGGTCCTTGATCAGGTGCTCGAGTCCCAACAGCTTTGCGAAGCGCGGCCACAGGTTCTCGTTGGCGGCGCCTACCGTGAAGTGTCCGTCGCCGGCGCGGAACGCCTGGTAGGGCGCGTTGAGGCGGTGCGCGGTGCCGAGGCCGCGCGGGATCTCGCCCGTGTACCAGTACTGGGTGGCTTCCCACGCCGACAGCGACAGGCCCGCTTCGAAGAGTGAGGTGTCGACGAGCTGGCCGCGGCCGGTGACATGCCGCGCGCGCAACGCGCACAGGATCCCGAAGAGGCCGAAGAGGCCGGCGCCGAGATCGGTGATCGGCACGCCCACCTTGACGGGGGCGCCGCCGTCGGAGCCCGTGGCGCTCATGATGCCGCTCATCCCCTGCGCCACGAGGTCGAAGCCGCCGCGGTGCGCGTACGGTCCCGTCTGGCCGAAGCCGGAGATCGAGCAGTAGATCAGCCGCGGGTTGATGGCGGTGAGCGTGTCGTAGTCCACGCCGAGCCGACGCGCGACGCCGGGACGATAGTTCTCGACGAGCACGTCCGCGGTGGCCACCAGCCGTTTGAAAATCGTCACGCCCTCCGGTTGCTTGAGGTCGAGCGTGACGCCGCGCTTGTTACGGTTGACGGCGAGGAAGGCCGCCGACACGCCGGGCGCAAGGCGCAATTCCATGTGGCGCGTGCTCTCGCCCTCGGGGGGCTCGACCTTGATCACCTCCGCGCCCATGTCGGCGAGCAGCATCGTCGAAAAAGGCCCGGCCATGACCTGTGTCTGATCGATGACCCGCAGGCCCGCGAGCGCGGCGTCAGGCATGGTGAGGACTCGGGTCGGCGATCGTCATCGTGGCATCCCGGCCACAGGAGTCTACGTCAAGGAAGCAAAGATGCAAGTGGCGGCGGGCTGTCGTCGGCATGTCGTTTGCTGGATTTCATTTCCTTCATGGAGTGGTTCAGTGCGCCAATGGCCATCGTGTCCGCGGTCGCGGTCGGCATCGCGGTCCTCATCGCCTGGGGCGTGAGGCGCCTGGAAGCGGGCGAGCGGCGTGAGCGTGAGGCCACGCAGCTGCAAGATCGGATCGCCGAGTCCATCAGCCGGGAGCCTCGGCTGCGGATGGCGTCGATGGTCCCCGTGGTGAGCGTGCCACGACGCGGGCCGGTCATCGTGGAGCTCACCGGTGAGGTGGCGTCGGTTCACGCACGCGACCTCGTGCTGGAGACGGCCCGGCGTGAGGTGGCCCGCGCGTGCGGCGCGGGGCGGCGCGCGCGCGCCTTCAGCGTGGTCAACCGGCTGGAGATCGCCGCCCGCAGATCCGCCTGACCGACGGGCGCTGGAAGTGGTACCGTTCCCCACCATGAATCCGCTCGCCCTTCACACGTGGACCCTGGACACGACCCCGCTTCCCGATGCCCTTGCCATCGCCAAGCGCACCGGCTGGAAGGGTGTCGAGCTGCGCCGGCTCGATTTCACCCGCGCCGCTGATGCGGGACACTCCGCTGACGTCGTCATCGGACAGGTGCGCGCGAGCGGACTCGGCGTCGCGTGCGTCGGCGTCGAGTTCGGCTGGATGTGGGCGGCGGACGAGGAGCGCCACCGGCTGCTGTCGGTATTTGCCGAGCAGTGCGCGCGCGCGGCCGCTCTCGGCTGCGACCTCGTCATGAGTCCGGTGGACAAGGGACGCGGAGGCCTGACACAGGCGGCGGCCAGTGTGCGCGAGGTTGGCGACATCGCGGCCGAGCACGGGGTGCGGGTAGCGATCGAGTTCAACTCCCAGTGCGAGCAGCTCAATACGCTCGCGCCCATGCGGGAAGTGCTCGCGCGCGCCGGCCATCCGCGTTGCGGCCTGCTCCTCGACACCTATCACATCGGCCGCAGCGGCTGCACGATGGCCGAGCTCGAAGACGTCGCCCCCGCCGAGATCACCTATGTGCAGTACAGCGACGTGCCGCACGGTGCCCTCACCCCCGGCCAGGTTCTGAATCGCCTTCCGCCCGGCCGCGGCATCGTGCCCTTCCGCGAGTTCTTCGCCCTCATGCGCGCCAAGCACTACAGCGGCTATTTCAGCTACGAGGCGCCAAACACGGAGGCCTGGAAACGAGACGCCGCCGAGGTGGCGGCGGAGGCGGTGGCCGCCACGCGGGCGGTCGTGTAGTTATTTAGCTAGATGGGGGCCTCGAAGGGCCCCCCAATCCCCCGACGCTCGGCAGCGCCCCGGCGAAGCCGTGGCGCTCCTCGATTCCCGACGCTCGGCAGCGCGCTCGACGGCGCGGAACGTGCACTGTCATCAATAGGGGTGTGACACACACGCGTCGTATGCCTGCGAGGCGCTGACCATGGGAATCTCTCTGAAGCCCCAGCATTTGAAGCGGTACAAGGACATCGCCTGGCTTCTCGTCAAGTACGGGCGCTCGGATCTCGTGAAGTCGGCAGGGCTCGACACGCTCGATCAGCCGGCCCCGACCGCCGACGCGGCGCCGCCCGAGGCGCGTGAGCTCGCCGATGACCTCGAGAAGCTTGGCCCCACCTTCATCAAGCTCGGCCAGCTCCTGTCCACCCGCCCCGACGTGCTGCCGCCGGCCTACCTGGCGGCGCTCGCCCGTCTTCAAGACAAGGTGGAGCCGTTCGCCTTCGAGGAAGTCGAGCGCATCGTGAACGCCGAGCTGGCGGCGCGCATGTCGAAGGTGTTTACGGAGTTCGACCCCACGCCGATGGCGACCGCCTCGCTCGGCCAGGTGCATCGCGCCACGCTGCGCGATGGCCGGCTCGTCGCCGTCAAGGTGCAGCGTCCGGGTGTACGCGAGCAGGTGGCGGCGGATCTCGAAGCGCTCGAAGACATCGCGCAGTTCATGGACGCCCATACGGAGGCGGGCGCGCGCTATCAATTCAGCGCGCTTCTCGCCGAGTTCCGCAAGAGCCTCGTGCGAGAGCTGGACTACCGGCAGGAGGCCGAGAACCTCGACACCCTCCGCAAGAATCTCGCCGCCTTCGAGGCCATCGTGGTGCCGGCGCCCGTCCACGACTTCACCACCTCGCTCGTGCTCACGATGGAGTACGTCACGGGCACGAAGATCACCGAGCTGAGCCAGGTGGTCCGCCTCGAGATCGACGGCGCGCACCTCGCCGAGGAGCTCTTCCGCGCGTACCTGCAGCAGATCCTCGTGGACGGCTTCTTCCATGCCGATCCCCACCCCGGCAACGTGTTCCTCACCGCCGACGGGCGCATCGCTCTCCTCGACCTCGGCATGGTGGCGCGCGTCACGCCGCGTCTTCAAGATCACCTCCTGCAGCTGCTACTCGCGGTGAGCGAGGGGCGGAGCGATGACGCCACCGCGGTGGCACTGAAGGTGGGAGAGCGCCGCAAACACTTCGACGAGCGTAAGCTCACGCGCGCGGTGGCAGATCTGGTGACGCGCCATCAGCACGCTACCCTCGAGAACATTCAGGTGGGCGCGGTCGTGCTCGAGATGGCGCGCACCTCCGCCGACTGCGGTCTCGCCATGCCACCCGAGCTGACCATGCTCGGCAAGACGCTCCTGAACCTCGACGAGGTGGGGCGCACGCTCGATCCCAACTTCAACCCCAACGCGGCGGTGCAGAAGAACGCAAGCGAGATGATGCGCCAGCGGCTCCTGCAATCCGCCTCTCCCGGCAACCTCTTCAGCGCCATGCTGGACGCCAAGGAGTTTGCCGAGCGCCTGCCCGGCCGCGTCAACCGCATCCTCGACCTCGTCGCCAACAACGAGGTCAAGCTGAAGGTGGATTCGATCGACGAGACGCGGCTGATGACGGGGCTGCAGAAGATCGCCAACCGCATCACACTCGGCCTGCTGCTGGCATCGCTCATCGTGGGCGCCGCGCTGCTGATGCAGGTGGAGACGTCCTTCCGGATCCTCGGCTATCCCGGCTTCGCCATCGTGTTCTTCCTCGTCGCCGCCGCGGGCGCGTGCGCCCTCATGTTCTCCATCCTGTTCGGCGACGATTGATGCTCGTCCATGTCATCGCGGACTACGGCCACAATGACCTCGCCTTCGCCGAGGTGATCCAGCGGCTGAAGACCCATCTGCCCGACGCCGAGCCCGTGCTCACGCCGGTGCCTCCCTTCGCCACTCTCGCCGCCGGTTTCTGCGTGGCCCAGCTCGGGCTCAACGACGCGCCCGCGGGTACGCTCATCTACCACAACGTCGCGCCCCGTGAAGACGACGACGAGGCGCGCACGGGCAATGCCGGTGAGCGGCTCGCGTACGCGAGGCTGCCCACCGGCGTGCGTGTGATCGGGGTGAACGCGGGCTGGGCGTTTTCGTTCGTGCGCGACGCCGCCAAGGAGCTGCGCTGGGCGGCCGTGCCCGCGGCCGGCTCACAGTTCCGCTCGCGCGATCTCTTTCCTCAAGCGGCAGGGGCCCATCGCGCTCGGCCGTCCCGAGGCCCTCGCGGATCCCATGGGCCCTGACGACGTGGCAGATGTCCCGGACGCGCGCGTCGCCTACGTCGACGGCTACGGCAATCTGAAGACGACCATCCGCTCAGCACCCAGGGGCGCGCGCACGGTGCGCGTGCGCATCGGCAAGGTCACGCTGGACGCGATCGTCAGCGACGGCAGCTTCGCCGTGGAGCCACGCCAGCTCGCGTTCGCGCCCGGCAGCAGCGGCTGGCCGCTGAATGGCGTCCCCCCCGTGCGCTGGATCGAATTGTTCCTGCGCGGCGGCAACGCGTGGGAAGCCTTCGGTCGCCCCCCGTCGGCGCGCGCATAGGGGTGAGCGCGGGCGCTTAGCGCGGTAAGCCCGCCTGCAGTAACCCCTCGGCCGCTTCCATCAGGGTTTCCGAGAGTGTCGGGTGCGCGTGGATGGTGAGCGCGAGGTCCTCGGCGCGGAGCCCCGCTTCCACGGCGAGGGCGGCTTCGGCAATGAGCTCGCCCGCGCCGGGACCGACGAGGCCGGCGCCCAGCAGCCGTCCCGAGTCGGGATCGACCACGAGCTTGGTGAGGCCGTCGGAGCGGCCGAGCGTGATCGCGCGCCCCGATGCCGCCCACGCAAAGCGGCCGATCTTCACTGCGCGCCCCGCGCGCTCCGCCTCCTTTTCCGTGAGGCCGCACCACGCCACCTCCGGGTCCGTGAAGACGACGGCGGGCACGGCCACGTTGTCGAAGGCTGACGGCAGGCCCGCGATTGCCTCCGCCGCCACCTTGCCCTGACGCATGGCCCGATGGGCCAGCATCGGCTCCCCGGTGACGTCGCCGACGGCGTAGACGTGCGTGTCGGCGGTGCGCCCGCGCTCGTCCACCTGCACGACACCGCGCTCGCCCACCCTCACCTTCGTGGTCTCGAGGCCGAGCCCTTCGCTGCGCGCGCGCCGACCGACCGCTACCAGCACACGATCGAACGTCGCCGTGCTGTCGCCGATGCGTGCTTCGACTTCGCGGCCGGTGTCATGCAAGGCGCCGATCTTCGTCTGGAGGTAGATCTTGGCGAACATCTTGTCGCAGCGGCGCGCGAGATGCTGTACGAGGTCGCGATCGACGCCGGGCAACAGGCCGTCCGTCATCTCCACCACCGTCACCGCGCTGCCGAGGGCGGCGTACACCTGGCCCAGCTCGAGGCCGATGTATCCGCCGCCCACGATGAGGAGCCGCTCGGGGACGTCGGGAATGTCGAGGGCGGCAGTGGAGTCCATGATGCGCTCGCCGACGATGTCGAGGCCCGGCGGGCGGCTCGGCAC
>JBKKCN010000180.1:0-3141 GCA_046712525.1 Candidatus Rokuibacteriota bacterium | reverse complement strand
GCATCATGGGGCCCAACGGGTCCGGCAAGACCACGCTCTTCAACCTGATCGCCGGCGCGCTGCGGCCCGACGCCGGGCGCATCCGGCTTCGCGGCCAGGACATCGGGGGGCTGCCGCCCTACCGCGTGTGCGCGCGCGGCATCGCGCG
Organism: Candidatus Rokuibacteriota bacterium; assembly: GCA_046712525.1. Lineage (GTDB taxonomy): Bacteria > Methylomirabilota > Methylomirabilia > Rokubacteriales > CSP1-6 > JBBDXO01. The sequence continues at coordinate 2,993 of JBKKCN010000180.1, read as the reverse complement.
TACGTTCCAGCTCGTGCGGCCCTTTGCCGGACTCACCGCCCTCGACAACGTCCTCGTGGGGCGGCTCTACGGCCGCTCCCGTTCCACGACGGCGGAGGCCGTCGTCGAGGCCGAACGGCTGCTCGCGCTCGTCGGGCTCGAGGGCAGGGGCCACTTCCCGGCCGCGCAGCTGACGCTCGTGGATCGCAAGCGCCTCGAGCTGGCGCGCGCGCTGGCGGCCTCGCCGCATCTGCTGCTGCTCGACGAGTTCATGGCCGGGCTCAATCCCGTGGAGACCACGGCCGCCATGTCGCTCATACGCCGGCTGCAGGCGGAGGGGACGACCATCCTCATGGTCGAGCATATCGTGTGGGCACTGCTCGATCTCTCGCGTCGTATCATCGTGCTCAGCGCCGGCGAGAAGATCGCGGAAGGCTCGCCCGAGACCGTTGCCGCCGATCCCGCCGTCGTGGATGTGTACCTCGGCAGTGCTTGAGATCGCCGGCCTCGGCGCCGCCCATGGCGACGTGCCCGCGCTCTTCGGCGTCTCGCTCTCCGTCGGCTCCGGCGAGATCGTCGCCCTCCTCGGTCCCAACGGAGCAGGCAAGAGCACCCTGCTGAAAGCGATCGCGGGGCTGCTGCCGCCGCGGGCGGGCACCATCCGCTGGGACGGCGAGGACCTCGCACGGCTGCACGCGCACGTGATCGTCGAGCGCGGCATCGCGATGGTCCCGGAGGGGCGGCGTCTCTTCGGCAGCATGAGCGTGCAGGACAATCTGGAGCTCGGGGCCTTCGCCGCTCGCGCACGCGCGGACACCGCGCTCAATCTCGAGCGTGTGTACGCGCTCTTCCCGGTGCTGCGCGAGCGGCGCCACGTCACCGTGCGTGCGCTCTCCGGCGGCCAGCAGCAGATGGTGGCCGTGGGCCGCGCGCTGATGAGCAGTCCTCGACTGCTGATGCTGGACGAACCCTCACTCGGGATCGCGCCCCTCCTCGTGCGCTCGATCCTCGAGGCCCTCGCCGACATCAACCGTGGCGGCACCGCGATCTTCCTCGTCGAGCAGAACGTGCACGCCGCCCTCACGCTCGCCCACCGCGGCTACGTGCTCGAAGCGGGCCGCATCGTGGGCGAGGGCACCGGCGCCGATCTGCTGCGCGACCCGCACGTGCGACGCGCCTACCTGGGGCCGCTCGCGGTGCGCCGGTGAGGGTGCTCGCACAGCAACTCCTCTTCGGGCTCATGATCGGCGGCCTCTACGGGCTGGCGGCGGCGGGGCTGTCGCTCGTCTTCGGCGTCATGAAGGTCCTCAACGTGGCGCACGGCGAGCTCATCATGCTCGGCGGCTACGCGGCCTTCTGGCTGGTGGCGCTCCTCGGCATCGATCCCTTCGCCTCGATGCTTGTGGTGATCCCGCTGTCGCTGCTGCTGGGCGTGGCTCTTTACTGGGGGCTGTTCGGCTTCGTCGTGCGCGCGGACGAAGAGACGCGCGTGAAGAACTCGCTGCTCATCGGCTTCGGCCTCGCGCTCGCGCTCCAGGCCCTCGCCGTGCGGCTGTGGACGGCCGACGAGCGCTCCATCCCCACGCCGTACGGTGGCGCCGTCATCACGGTGGCGGGTCTGTCGATCCCGGTGCTGCGCCTCATCACCGTGACCATCGCGTTCGCGCTCATCGGCGGCCTGCACCTGCTGCTCGAGCACTGGCGCTGGGGCAAGGCCATCCGCGCCACCGCGGAGGACTGGCAGGCGGCGCTGCTCTCCGGCATCGACATCCGCCGCGCCTACCTGCTCGCGTTCGCGCTCGGCACCGGCCTCGCCGGCGCCGCCGGCGCTCTCGTCAGCGTCGGCTACTCGATCAGCCCGTCCATCGGGCTCGAGTGGACGCTCAAGGCGCTGATCGTCGTCGTGCTCGCGGGACTCGGCTCGATGATCGGCACCTTCGTGGGCGGCCTCTTCCTCGGCGTCGCGGAGGCGGTGAGCGCCGCCGCCTTTGGCGGGCCCTACCGGGAGATCGCGGGCCTGGTCATCTTCGTGGTGGTGCTCGTCGTCCGTCCGCGCGGGCTCTTCGGGCGATGAAGCGGCCGGTGATCGAGGAGCGCCGCGGCTTTGCCGGGGCGCGACGAGCGCCGGGGGGTGTGGGGAGCCATGTCGGGGCCCCCCACGTGGTGATCATCCTGATCGCCCTCGCCGCGCTGGCGCCACTGCCGCTGCTGGTGCCACGCGACGACGTCGTCAACTCGGTGTTCCTCATCCTGCTCTCGATCACCCTCGCGCAGAGCTGGAACATCGTGGCCGGCTACGCGGGACAGGTGAATCTCGGTCACGCGGCCTTCTTCGGCCTCGGGGCGCTGGTAACCCGCACGCTCTGGATCGGCGGCACGCCGATCGCGCTTGCGATGATGGCCGGCGCCATGGTGGCGACGTTGTTCGCGCTCCTCATCGGCGTGGCCGCCTTCCGGCTGCGCGGCGCCTACTTCGCCATCGGCACGCTGGCGCTCGGCGAGATCTTGCGGACCACCGTCAACAACGTCCTGCCGGAGATCTCCACGCTGCCCACAGCCACCATCGGGGCCTACAAGCTGGCGCACCGTTATTACCTGGCGCTCGGTCTCGCCGCCGTCTCGGTGCTGGCGGTGGCCGCCCTCGGCGCCTCCCGGCTTGGTCTGGGGATGCGCGCCATCCGTGAGGATGAGGAGGCGGCGGAGGCCACGGGCGTGAACGCGCTGTCGCTCAAGCTGAGCGCGCTTGCACTCTCCACGGGACTGGCGGCGCTGGCAGGCGGCGTCTTCGCCTACTACCACATCAGCTATTACCCCTCGCATCCCTTCAGCCCGCACTGGACCTTCGACGCGCTGCTGATCACGTACATCGGTGGCGTGGGCACGCTGCACGGCCCCGTGCTCGGCGCCGTCGTCTATGTACTGCTGAAGGAATACCTCGCGGAACGGTGGGTCGATTTCCACCTGCTCATCTTCGGCGTCCTCTTCATCGCCATCGTGCTCCTGCTCCCCGGCGG
>JBKKCN010000179.1:0-5663 GCA_046712525.1 Candidatus Rokuibacteriota bacterium | reverse complement strand
ACGAGGTCGTGCTCGGGGTCGATCCAGATGAGGTTGCTGCCGGCGCCGCGCGCCGCGTAGGACGATTCGGGCGCGCTCGTGAACTGCGCGCGGCCCGTGTTGAGCCACCACAGCAGCCCGTATTGCGGATTGATCGGGCACGGCCGCCGCATCTCGGCGACCCACGGCTCTTCCACCAGCGAGCGCTCGCCCCACCAGCCGCCGCGCTGCATGAGCAGACCGAAGCGCGCATGGTCGCGGGTCGACATCCACAAGCCCCCTCCCCAGTGCGAGCCGCCCGGCACCGAGAGCATGCGCACGCCGTCGATATCGACGTGGGAGTTCCGGTACCCCTGCCACTCCCATCCCGCTCCCGCGCCCACGGGATCCATCACGGACTCCTTCAGCACCGCGGGCAGCGGCCGGCGGAAGACCTGCAGCAGCGACAGGCTCAGCCGGTTCACGCGCACGTCGTTGTACTCCCACAGCGTGCCCGGCGGGAGCAGCGGCCGCGGCTCCCCTTTCTGGGCGAAGCCGAGCTCGCTCTTGCCCACGTCGCGGTTGTGGTCGATGGAATCCGGCTTCCCCCACACCGTGCCCTGCCATTCGCTCGTCTGCTGCAGCAGGTGGCGCCACGTGATGTCACGGTTCTGCTCGGAGGCGAAGCCGTCGTCGAGCGCGTAGTCCCCCGCGCGGTCGTTGATGGACCGGATGAGGCCCTGCGCCACCGCGAGGCCCGCGAGCACGGCGAGATAGCTCTTGGCCACGCTGAAGGTCATGTCGGCGCGCGCGGAGTCGCCCCACTCCGCCACGATGTAGCCGCCGCGCAGGATCACGCCGTTGGCGCCGGTGCGAGGGCGCACGGGGCCCAGCACGTCGTCCGGCGAGGGCGGCTCGTCGGCGACGCCGATATAACGGCCGGAGTCAGTCAGGAAGTCGCGCCGCCATTTCGACTCGTGGGCGCGGTGATACTCGACGGCAACTTCGAGCGTGGCGGGGCGCATGCCGGCCTGCGCGGGAGTCTGGACTTTCCAGTCATCGGGCGCGGGATGGTAGGTCATGGCCGTGGAGTGTAACGCATCGGGTATGCTACGGCGCGTGCTCGAAGGCATCCGCGTCGTGGAAGTGGCGTCGATGATCCTGGTGCCGGCGGCGGGCGCCGTGATGGCGGACTTCGGCGCCGACGTCGTGAAGGTCGAGGCGCCGGAGGGCGATCAGAACCGCTACCTGCACGAGCTGCCCGGTCTCCCCGACTCCGACATCCCGTACTCGTTCGTGATGGACAACCGCGGCAAGCGCGGCATTGTCCTCGATCTCAAGACGGCGGACGGGCTCGCCGTTCTGCACCGCCTCCTCGCCGGCGCCGATGTGTTCCTCACCAACTATCGCGCCGCCGCGCTGGAGCGGCTGCGCCTGCGCTACGAGGACGTGGCTCCGCTCAATCGGCGGCTCGTGTACGCGAGCGGCACCGGCTTCGGGGAGCAAGGGCCGGAAGCGGCCAAACCTGCCTACGACACCGTCGTCTACTGGTCCCGCTCGGGAATCGAGACGAGCCTGCTCACCCCCGACGGCGCACTGGGCCAGATCCCGGCCGGTAGCGGCGATCATCCCTCCGCGATGTCGCTCTTCGGCGCCGTCATGCTCGCGCTCTTCGCGCGCGAGCGAACGGGACGCGGCGCCAAGGTCACGACTTCCCTTCTCGCCAACGGTGTGTGGGCGAACGCCGCCTTGATTCAGGCGCAGCTGTGCGGAGCGACCTTCCATCCCAAGGTCCCGCGCGGGCGTGCGCAGGCGCTCAGCGTCTACTACCGGACCCGCGATGGCCGCGCGCTGAAGTTCAGCTTCGTCAACCCCGCCAAGCTGTGGCCGCGACTGTGCGGCGCCCTCGCCCGCCCCGACCTCGTCGCCGACGAACGATTCGCGCAGGCCGCTGCCCGCCGCGCGAACGCCGCCGCCCTCATCGCGATCCTCGACCCCATCATCGCCAGCCATGACGCCGCTTACTGGAAAGACCGCCTCGAAACCTACGATCTTCCGTTCGCCATCCTGCCCACCTACGCCGAGATCGCCGCCGACGAACAGATGCGGGCGAACGGCCTGCTGCCCGCATTCGACCATCCGCGCTTCGGCCCGATGCGCACGGTGGACAGCCCGATCACGGTGGCGGGGATCGACAAGCGACGCCCGCAGCCGGCGCCCGAGCACGGACAACACACGGCGGAGGTACTCGCCGAGCTTGGTTACTCGAAGGAGGAGATCGCCGACTTCCTGGCGCGCGGGCACTCGTCGACGAGCTGAAGGCTCAGGTCATCCAGCTCTGACGCCGGCGGGCGCGGGTCGCTCCACGTCGGCAAAATGGCTGAGGAGGAGCCAGGTCGGAAATGCGCGCACGAGGTCGCGCGGGCCCTCCAGCCGCAGCCCGCCCGCTCGCACCGCCTGCGCGAACGTGATGGCGCCCGTCCACACGCGGGCCATGGCCGCGGCATCGGCCGACACCACGAGATCGACGTCGAATCCGGGATCCTTCTGGCACACGTCCGTTCCACCGCGCTCGAGCAGCAGCCAGCACGTCCGAAAGCCGCGGCAGCGGGCGGGAAAGGCGCGGAAGTCGAAGCGGACAACCACTCGGCGGTCGGGAAGCCGCTGCACGTCGATGCGCCGGCGCACGTTCCACATCAGCAACGTGAGGTCGAGATTCTCGGGGTCGAACTGCGTGGTGCCCCACCGCTGGCCCCACTCGCCCAGCCGTTCGAGGACGCCCCCGAGCTCTTCGGCCGCGCGTGTGGGCCGATACTCTCGCCCCCGGCCTTTCGCCAGCGGCTGGCTCTGGATGACACCGGCCTCTTCGAGCTCGCGAAGGCGTTGACCGAGCAGCGTGCGCGAGATCGTCGGCAGGCCGTGGCGGATCTCGTTGAACCGGCGCGCGCCGGCGAGCACCTCTCTGAGGATCAGCGGCGTCCAGCGCTCGGCAAACGTCTCGCACGCGACGGCGATGGGGCAGAACTGTCCATAGCCTTTCATGGCCGGCACTCTAGCAGCCGGCGCGGGCCGGGCAAGTCCATTTTATGGGCTTGGCGTCGTCGCCCCCGCTTGCCATTGTGTGGCTCACGGAAGGCCGGGCCCCGCCCGCGGGCCAGGAGGAATGACGATGGTTGCCTCTCAGACCACATCGACCAGTGACCGCGTCCGCTCGGATTGGGCGGCGCTTGCTCGAGAGCTGGGGCCGCACTTCGCCGCGCGTGCCGCCGCTCACGACGCCGCCGACGCCTTCGTGGCCGACAACTATCGCGAGCTCCGAGAGCACCGTGTCTTCTCGGCCGGGGTGCCGGCCGAGCTCGGGGGCGGCGGCGCCTCGCACGCCGAGCTGTGCACGATGCTCCGGGTGCTGGCGCAGTCCTGCGGCTCGACGGCCCTCGCGCTGTCGATGCACACGCACCAGGTGGCGATTCCCGCCTGGCGCTGGCGTCACGAGGGCGCCCCGGTGGAACCCTTCCTGCGCCGGGTGGCGGCCGAGGAGCTGATTCTCGTCACCAGCGGCGGATCCGACTGGCTGGCGGGGCTCGGGTCGCGCCGAGAAGGTGGAAGGAGGCTACCGTGTCACCGCTCGCAAGGTGTTCGCCAGTGGCTCACCCGCCGGGGACCTCTTCATGACGATGGCGGTCTACGACGATTCCGAGGCGGGGCCGACGGTGCTCCATTTCGCGATCCCCCTCGACGCGCCGGGCCTCCAGAAAAAGGACAACTGGCGCACGCTCGGCATGCGCGGCACCGGGTCCAACGACGTCGTGCTCGAGGGCGTCTTCGTGCCGGACGCCGCCGTCGGTATCCGCCGGCCCGCGGGACGATGGAGCCCGGCGTGGCACGTGGTGGCGACGATCGCACTGCCGCTGATCTATTCCGTCTACGTCGGCGTCGCGGAGGCCGCGCGCGCGCTCGCGCTTCGTCAGGCGGCCGGCCGGCGGCACGAGGCCGGCGCGCAGCAGCTCGTCGGTCTCATGGAAACGGAGCTGGCCAAGGCCCGGATGGCCCTGCGACAGATGATCGACGCCGCGGCGTCCGGGCACATGGCCATTGAGACCACGAACGAGGTGATCATCGGCCGCACGGTGGCCGGCCAGGCCGCCATCCGCACCGTCGAGGTGGCGATGGAGGTCGCCGGCGGCGCCGGCTTCTTCCGTGACCTCGGCCTCGAGCGGCTCTTCCGCGATGTGCAGGGCGCGCGCTATCATCCCCTGCGCGGCGATGCGCAACGCCTGTACTCCGGGCGCCTGGCCCTCGGTGTGGACGTCAACGGCTAGTCGGATAACCCTCCTTGGATCGGAACCCCAGAAACGGAGAGGGTCTATGAAGACATTCATCGGAGCCCTTGCCGCGCTGCTGCTCGCCCTTGCCCCGTGCGCGCACGCCGATGTCGTCACCGATGCGAACGAGAAGGCCGCCGAGATCACGTCCAAGCATCCGGCGACGCCCATCGCCGTGAGAATGATGGCCATCGTGCAGGTGTCGGTGTTCGACGCGGTGAGCGCGATCACCGGGCGCTACCCGCAGCTTCGCGCCAACGTCACGGCGGCGCCGGGCGCCTCGGTGGAGGCGGCGGTCGCGTCCGCGACGCGGACGGCCCTGCTGAAGCTCATCCCCGCACAGCAGGCGGCCATCGAGGCGGACTACCAAGCCGCGCTCAAACCGCTGGCCGAGGGACAGGCGAAGAACGACGGGATCGCTGTCGGCGAGCGGGCGGCCACGGCCGTCGTCGCCGCGTGCGCCGACGACGGGTGGGTCGCGCCCAACACGTACCGGCCCTACACGACCCCGGGCGTCTACGTGCCGACGATGACTCCCGCGGTCCCCCACTGGGGCAAGCGCAAGACGTGGGTGTTGACGAGCGCCGACCAGTTCCGTCCCGGCCCACCGCCGAGCCTGACGAGTGACACGTGGAAGCGCGACTACGCCGAGATCAAGGCGCTGGGCGGCAAGGGCAGCACGCAGCGCACGGCGGATCAGACCGCGATCGCGCAATTCTGGGAAGCGACGCAGCCGGTCGTCTACTGGCCGGTGGCGCGCTCGGTCGCGAACGCTCCGGGTCGCACCGTGGCCGACAACGCGCGCCTGCTCGCGGTGGCCGCAATGGCCATGGACGACGCACTGGTCGCCGTGTTCGACGCCAAGTACACCTACAACTTCTGGCGCCCGGTGACGGCCATTCGCAACGAGGAGGGCGATCTTCGCGATGCGGGGTGGACGCCATTCATCGACACGCCGATGCACCCGGAGTATCCGTGCGCCCATTGCATCGTGTCAGGCTCTCTCGGCGCCGCGCTCGAAGCGGAGATCGGCTCCGGCCCGGGGCCGAAGCTCAGCTCGGCCAGCTCCACCGCGGGCGGCGCTGTGCGCACCTGGACGACCGTCAACGACTTCGTGCAGGAAGTCGCCGTCGGGCGCATCTACGACGGGGTCCACTACCGCTTTTCCGCGGAAGTGGGATCCGCGATGGGCAAGAAGATCGGAGAGCTGGCCGCGAAGAAGGTGCCCAAAACGACGCGCTGAGGCCGCAGCGGCGCTACGAGGGGTCGCGGAACGACGGGCCGACGTGCTCGCCGAAGCGGCGTAGCGAGGCCACGGCCTTGGCGTGCGTGAGCCCGCCCCAGCTCGCCTGGCACATCACGTGGCCGAGGCCGGTGTCACGG
>JBKKCN010000178.1:0-4058 GCA_046712525.1 Candidatus Rokuibacteriota bacterium | reverse complement strand
TGGTATGGCAGACGCGAATCACGGATGAGGGCGGGCGGCTGCTTGCGCAGGTGATACAGACCCAGATGGTGCTTGCTGCGGAATGAGAGGGACGGCAGGCGGGGCGCGAGGCCCCGCCCGCCGGGTTATGCGATTACCGCCAGCCGCCGCCGCCGCCGCGGCTACCGCCGCCGCCGCCGGCCGCCTTCGGCTTCGAGATCTCGACCTTCAGCGCGCGCCCGTCGAGCTCGCGCCCGTTGAGCTGGCTCACGGCCTGCGTCGCCTCTTCGGGAGTCGACATCTCGACGAACCCGAAGCCCCGCGAGCGATCCGAGCCCGGCTCGGTCACGACCGCGGCCGACACGACGGTGCCGGATTGCGCGAAGAAGGAGCGGAGGGAATCACTGGTGGTGGTAAAGGCCAAACTGCCGACAAAAATCTTCTGCGCCATGGGGCGTTCTCCTTGAAACGTGTCCGCGTTGATGAAACGTCCCACGAACCACGGAGGAATCCGGAGACGCTGCCTGATGAACGGGAGGGACTCGCACTGAGCCGATACCGAGCAGACACCGAGAGTGTACAGCAGTCGCCCCACGATTGTCGGTGAATCGCCGGGCGCCCCTGCAGAACCGCGTCACCCCCTTCGGCGACATCGTGGCCGCCCGCGGCCGCGGCCTCTTCATGGGCAACCGCGGCGTCCTCCACGACGAGCGGCGGCGCCTCGTGCGCTTCTCGCAGGTACGGCGCTGGATCATCTGCCGCCTCGAGTTCCGTGGCCGCCGCCGGCAGGTCATGACCCCCGGCTCGTACACCGAGCTCTTTTTCCTGGACGAGGCCGCCGCCCTCGCCGCCGGTCATCGCCCCTGCGCCGAGTGCCGTCACGGCGACTACGTACGCTTTCGCGTGGGGGGGGCCGCCGCCCATCGGGGGGTGATGCCGGGGGCGGACGACATCGACCGCCGGCTTCACGAGGAGCGGCTCGCCGCGCCGCGGATCAAGCGCACGTATGTGGACCGGCTCACGGCTCTTCCGGACGGCGCCTACCTCGATATCGGCGGAACGGCGTGGCTGGTGTGGCAGGGCACCCTCCGGCGCTGGTCGGCCGGCGGCTACGTCGAGGTCCGCCCGCGACCACGGGGCGGCCTCGTCACGGTGCTCACGCCGCCGAGCACGGTGGCGGTCATCCGGAACGGGTATCGCCCGCAGGTCCACTTCAGCGTGAGGCCCGCGAGCGCGCCCGCGAGCGCGCCTTGACGTGCTTGCGGGCGGGGACTACGTTAGCGGACGTGGGGCGGGTCATCCGGATCATCGCGGGCGACGTCGCGGCCGGCGCCGAGCTCAATGATTCGCCCACGGCGAGCGCGATCTGGGACGCGCTGCCGATCGAGGCGAAGGCCTCCACGTGGGGCGACGAGATCTATTTCGACATCGGCATCTCGGCGCCGCCGGATGCGAGTCAAGAGGTGGTCGACCTCGGGGATCTCGGGTTCTGGCCGCCTGGACGCGCCTTCTGCGTGTTCTTCGGACCGACGCCGATGAGCCGGGGCGACGAGATCAGGCCCGCGAGCGCGGTCACCGTGGTGGGGCGCGTGGCGGGCAATTCCCGGATGTTCACGAAGGTTCGGGCGGGCGCGAACGTCCGTCTCGAGAGGGGGGCACGATGAAGATATTTCTCGACACAGCCAACGTCGCCGAAATCAAGGAAGGCGTCGCCATCGGCGTGGTGGACGGCGTCACCACCAACCCGTCGCTGATCGCCAGGGAGAAGCGTCCGTTCCGCCCGCTCGTGGAGGAGATCTGCGCCATCGTGCCCGGCGACGTGAGCCTCGAGGTGGTGGCCACCGACTTCGAGGGCATGGTGAAGGAAGGCGAGGAGCTCGCGCAGGTGGCGGCGAATGCCGTCGTGAAGTGCCCGCTCACCAAGGACGGGCTGAAGGCGACGAAGTATCTTTCCGGCAAGGGCATCCGGGTCAACGTCACGCTCTGCTTCTCGGCGCCGCAGGCGCTCCTCGCGGCCAAGGCGGGCGCCACGTACATCAGCCCCTTCCTGGGACGGCTGGACGACATCGGCGCCGTGGGCATGGACCTCATTCGCGATATCACGGAGATCTACCGCAACTACGGCTTCAAGACGCAGGTGCTGGCCGCCTCCATCCGCAGTCCGCTGCACGTGATCGACGCCGCCAAGGCGGGCGCGCACGTGGGCACGATGCCGTTCAAGGTGCTGGAGATGCTCCTGAAGCATCCGCTCACGGACGCCGGCATCAAGACGTTCCTCGAGGACTGGGCGAAGTCGGGGGCGAAGCTCTAGCGCCCCTTCAGAGCTTCCCGCGGACCTCGTCGGCGAAGCGCTCGATGGTCGCCACCATCGTTGCGAGATCCTTGACGGCGGGCTCGACGATGAGGTGGTGCACGCCGATCCGCTGCAGGGCGTAGATCTCCTCCACCAACTCGGAGGCCGGACGCTTCGCGGACAATCCCATCCGCGCGCTGACCGTCAGTGTGCTGGGGTCGCGGTGCGCCCGCGCGCACTCGTCCTTCAGGAGCTTCATCCCGTCCGCCATGGCGGCCGGGGTGGGGAAGGCGGCGTGCCAGCCGTCGGCGAGGGTGGCCACGCGGCGGAGGGCGCGCGCGGTGTGGCCGCCGATCCAGATGGGGATGGTGCCGCGCGCCGGGCGCGGGCGGCAGGCGATGTCGTCGATGGTGAAGAATTCGCCGCGAAAGCGCACGTGCTCATCGCTCCAGCACGCGCGCATGACGCGGATGGCCTCGTCGCTCCAGGCGCCGCGGCGTCCGTGCGGCACGCCGAAGAGCTCGATCTCTTCCCGCATCCAGCCCACCCCGGCGCCGAGGATGACGCGGCCCGGCGCAAGATGATCGAGGGTGGCGAGCATCTTGGCGGCGAGCACGGGATGGCGGTGGGGAAGCACCATCACGCTGGTGCCGAGCGCGATGCGCTCGGTGACGGCCGCCACCAGCGAGAGCGCGGTGAGCGGCTCCAGGAAGTCGGTGGCGGGGGGCAGCGGAAAGTCGCCGGTGGCGTTGTACGGATAGCGCGACTCGATGCGCCACGGAAGCACGATGTGATCGCTCACCCACAGCGAGTCGTAGCCGAGCGTCTCCGCTCGACGCGCGAAGCCCAGCAGCGTCTCGCGGGTGGCGGCGACGCCGTACACGGGCAGATGGACGCCGAACTTAATCGTCGCCGCCGGAGACCATCCGGTCCTCCAGCTCGCCCGCCTCGATCATCTGCGCCAGGCGCGAGCGCTGGATCTTGCCGCTCGACGTTTTCGGAATGGTGCTCGCACGCACGAGCAGCACCCGGGCCGGGCGGTGGCCACGCGCCTTGTGGACGCCGCCCACGATCTCCTTCGTGATCTGCCGGAGCACGTCCGCCGTCGCGCTCTCGTCCCGCACCTCGGCGACGACGCAGAGGCGCTGGCTGCCCGTGCGGGCGCTGTCGATGCCGACGGCGGCGGAGTAGCGCACGCCGGGTACGTGGTCCACGACCTCTTCCACGTCCGCGGGCAGCACGTTCTCGCCGGCCAGGATGATGATGTCCTTGAGCCGGCCCGTGATGAACAGATAGCCTTCCTCGTCGACGAAGCCGAGATCCCCCGTGCGCAGCCAGCCGTCGGAGTCGAGCACCTTCGCGGTGGCCTCCGGATTGTTGTAGTAGCCCTTCATCACCCCCGGGCTCTTCACGCAGATCTCGCCCTCGACCCCGGCCTCCATCACGACCACTTCGTCGGGCCGCTCGTCGTGGCGCGGCTCGCAGATACGCACCGACACTCCGCGGCAGGGCAGGCCCACGGACGGGAAACGGCCGCTCGCGTCGTAGCGGAGATCCACGCCACGTGGCCAGATGGCGACGGCGAGCGTCGCCTCCGCGAGGCCGTAGCAGGGGGAGATGATGCGCTTGATCCCGAAGTGCGACTCGAAGGCCTCGATGGTGGAGGGGCGCACCGGCTCCGCCCCGGAGAGGGCCGACTTCAGCGTGCTGAGGTCGTAGTCGGAAGTGTCGCGTACGTTGCGCACGCAATTGCGGTAGCCGAAGTCCGGCGACACCGTGAAGGTCG
>JBKKCN010000177.1:0-3234 GCA_046712525.1 Candidatus Rokuibacteriota bacterium | reverse complement strand
CCTTTACCGTGCTCGAGCAAATCTGGACGTCGGCCGGGGGCGAGCGCGCGGCCCTCGAGCGGGTCACGCTGACCGGCGACGATCCGATGCTGCCGACCGACGTCAGGATCGGCACCGCCGCCTCCGCGGTGATCGCGGCCACCGCGCTCGCGGCGACCGAAGTCTGGCGCGCAGGCACGGGACGCGCGCAGTCGGTCGCCGTCGACATGCGCGCCGCTATCGCGGCCTTTCGCAGTGAACGCTACCTGCGGGTGGATGGCGGTCCCGCGCCCGACCGCCGCAGCCCGCTCTTCGGCTTCTATCCCACCGCCGACGGCGGCTGGGTGCAGATCCACGCGAATCTGCCGCACCACGAAGCCGGCCACGTCAAGTTCCTCGGCTGCGAGGAGACGCGGGAGTCGATGGCGGCAGCGGTGGCCCGGTGGAAAGGAGCGGACCTCGAGGACGCCCTCAACGCCGCCGGCCTGCCGGCGGGCCTGGTCCGCTCGCGCAACGAGTGGCTCGCGCATCCGCACGCGCGCGCGCTCGCCGAGCTGCCGCTGCTCGAGATCACGCGCATCGGCGATTCGCGGCCGGAGCCGTGCGGCGCCGCCGACCGTCCGCTCTCCGGCGTGCGCGTGCTCGATCTCACCCGCGTCATCGCCGGCCCCGAGTGCGGGCGGACGCTGGCCTCCCACGGGGCCGACGTCCTGCATGTGAGCAGCCCTCACCTGCCGCACCTGCCGTCGCATGTCATGGATCTGGGACTGGGCAAGCGGTCCACGTCCCTCGATTTGCGCAGGACCGCCGACGGCGATCGGCTCCGGAGTCTCATCGCGGGCGCCGACGTCTTTTCCCAGTCCTACCGTCCGGGCGCGCTCGCGAAGCTCGGCTTCGCTCCCGAGGACGTCGGGCGTCTACGGCCCGGGATCGTCTACGTCACCCTCTCCGCCTACGGCCACGCGGGGCCATGGCGCGAGCGGCGGGGATTCGAGACGCTGATCCAGTCGGTGAGCGGGCTCGCCCACGAGCAGGGCTTCGGCGCCGGCCTCGATCGCCCGCACCACCTGCCCGCGCAGGTCGTCGATCACGCCGCCGGCTACCTGGCGGCATTCGGCGCCCTCGTCGCGCTCGCGCGTCGCGCACGAGAAGGCGGCAGCTATCTCGTGCGGGTCTCGCTGGCGCAGACGGGACGCTGGGTCGATGGGCTCGGCCGCGTCAGTGGACGCCACATCGCGGATCAGACGCCGGCCGACGTCGGTGATCTGCTCGCTGAATGCGACAGCCCCTTCGGACGGCTGCGGCACGTCGTGCCTGCCGCGCGTTTGTCCGAGACGCCGGCGGGGTGGTCGCGGCCTGCAGTGCCGCTCGGAACGCACGAGCCGGTCTGGCTCGCGTGATGCGCGGCACGAGAGCATGACCGACACGGGAGCACACTCGCCGCTCGAGACCGCGCGCAAGCTGGTCCCCCTCATCCGGTCCTGCGCCGACGAGATCGAGGCGCGGCGCGAGCTCCCGCGCGCGCTCTTCGAGGCGCTGGCCGACGCGGGCATGTTCCATCTGGCGGTGCCACGCGCGCTGGGAGGCGCCGAGCTGGAGCTGCCCACCTACGTTCGCGTGATCGAGGAGATCGGCAAGGCCGACGCGAGCACGGGCTGGATCGTCAACCAGCTGGCGATCTTCGCAACCTACGCGGCGTGGCTGCCGAGCGACGTCGCCCGCTCGATCTGGATCGACACTCCGCGCAGCGCCGTCGCCAACACGCCGGCGCCGACCGCGCAGGCGGTGGTAGTGCCGGGCGGTTACCGCGTGACGGGCCGTCAGGGCTTCAGCACCGGCTGCCGGCATGCGGCATGGCTGGCCGCGCATGCCCAGATCGTCGAGAACGGTCAGCCGCGACTCGAGGGCGGTCAACCGCAGACGCGTTACCTGTTCGTGCCGGCTGCGGAAGCGGAGCTCCTCGACACCTGGCGCGTGCGCGGCATGCGCGGCACGGGCACCCACCACTTCGCGGTCACCGATGTGTTCGTGCCCGCGGAGCGCACCATTCAGTCCGTCACGACGCCCCTGCGGGACTCCGGAGCGCTCTACCGGATCCCCCGCACACTGCTGTTCGCGGCGGGTGATGCCTCCGTGGCCCTTGCCGTCGCCCGCACGTGCCTGACGACATTTCTCGAGCTCGCCGCCGCCAAGACACCGCGAGCGCAGGCGCTGCTGCGCGACCAGCCGATGGTCCAGGCCGACGTGGGCCGCGCCGAAGCGCTGCTCAGATCCGGCCGGGCCTTCCTGATGGAGGCGGTGCGCGAGATCTGGGGCGGCGCGACGTCGAGCGACGTCCTCAGCCTGGACCAGCGCGCGAGCATGCGCCTGGCCGCCACGCACGCCATTCGCCTCGCGGTCCAGGTGGTCGACACCGTCTACAACGCCGCCGGTGCCACGGCAGTCTACGAGGACAATTCCCTGCAGCGCCACTTCCAGGACATTCACGTGATCAGTCAGCACCTGCAGGGGCGCCTCTCGCATTACGAGCTCGTGGGCAGACACGTGCTCGGACTGAAGATCGACGAGGCTCGACTCTAGAAGGATGCTCAAAAATGCCCAGATCCTAGGCGGCGAGGAGCTCGCGACTGAGACTTAGGCCGCCTACGTCGCAGGGAGCGAGCGACGAGCCAACGACGGAGATGGGCGTTTTTCAGCATCCTGCTCGCTACAGCTCTTCGCGAATGGGCAGGGAGAGGAGCTCCAGCAGCCGGTCGAATAGGCCTCGACGGCGCCACTGCTCGTAGTCGATCCTTCGCGAATACGTGAGATCGTCGGCGAAGACTTTCTCGAGCTGGCCCGCGACGTCGGAACTGTACACGACCAGGTTGAGCTCGTCGTTGCGAGAAAAGGAGCGGCTGTCCAGGTTCGTGCTGCCGATCGTCGCCCACGTGCCGTCGATGATCATGGTCTTGGCGTGGAGCAGACCCGCCTGATACTCGTGGATCTCGATGCCCGCCTCGAGGAGCTCGCCGAACTTCGCGCGGCTCGCGTGGCGGACGATGTTGTTGTCGATGGCGCCCGGCAGGAGCACGACGATCCGCACGCCACGGGCGCGCGCCTCCGTGAGGGCGCGGATCATGCGGCTGTCGGGCAGGAAGTACGGGTTGGTGATGTAGATCGACTGGCGCGCCGACGACATGGCGAGCAGGAAGGTCGTGTACATCGCGAAGCTTCCGCCGCTCGGGGAGCTGCGAACGACCTGGGCGGCGATCG
>JBKKCN010000176.1:0-5718 GCA_046712525.1 Candidatus Rokuibacteriota bacterium | reverse complement strand
CGCGGGGGCTTGGGGGGGGGTTTTTCGTGCACCGCCCGGGGGGCGGGGGGGGTTTACCGACCGCCGGGGGGCTGGGGGGGCCCTTCGAGGCCCCCCATCATAATTTAGCGCTGGGCGGCAGGCCGCTCATCGACGCGAGGACGTCGAAGACGACGGAGAAGTCGT
This sequence comes from Candidatus Rokuibacteriota bacterium, assembly GCA_046712525.1. Taxonomy (GTDB): domain Bacteria; phylum Methylomirabilota; class Methylomirabilia; order Rokubacteriales; family CSP1-6; genus JBBDXO01. The sequence goes on along the minus strand of JBKKCN010000176.1, from coordinate 5,553 downwards.
AGGCGCCGAGGCCGAGCCCGCGCGCCATGGTGAGGTATTCCTGCGTGAGCGCGGTGGTGGGCAGCGTCACGCCGACGGCGCGCCCCTGATCGAGCGCGAGCTGCAGATCCTTCTGCATCATCGGCACGTCGAACATCGGCTCCTCCGGCATGCCCAGCACCAGCGGGCCGCGGTACTTCACCATCGGTGACGCCACCACCGACTTCAGCATCGCCTCCACGGCGCGCTCGCGCGCGATGCCGGATTTCTCGGCGAGGAGGACGGCCTCGCTGAAGGCGAGCATCTGCACGGCCAGACCGAGATTGATGGCGATCTTCATCGTCTTGGCAAGACCGAGGGGACCCACGTGCGTGACCGTGGGCCCGATGGCGAGCAGGTAGGGCCGCACACGCTCCAGGACATCCGGCTCACCGCCGACGACGATCGACGCCTGTCCCTGCTCGACGGTAACGGTGCTGCCCGACACCGGCGCGTCGAGCATCGCCGCTCCGCGCGCGGCCACCGCCACCGCGAGCTCGCGCACGAGGGCGGGGCTCACCGTGCTCATCTCCACGAAGGTGGCGCCCGCGGCCAGCCCCGCCACCACGCCGGCCGGACCGAGGGCGACGGCGCGCAGGGCGGCATTGTCGGTGACCATGCTGAATACCACGTCGCTGGCTTCAGCGACGGCGCGCGGGGATGGCGCCAGCGTCATCCCGGCTTCGACGAGCGCGGCGGCTTTCTGTGTGGTGCGGTTGTAACCGATCACCGGATAGCCGGCCGCCAACAAGCGCCCGGCCATGCGGCCGCCCATGGCGCCGAGGCCGACGAAACCCAGCCTCGGCATCACCGCGCGCGCGTTCGAGCTCGTGCCCGAACTTTCCTGGGAGCTCTGGAAGCCGGTCTGACGGCGATCGCGGAAATCTCAACCTTGCAGCGTGCGTGGGTGGCGAGGCGGGAGACCTCGACGGTGGTCGTGGTGGGCAGGTGGCCGTCGAGGTATTGCGCCCACACGCGGTTGAGGTCGTCCTGCTCGGCGACGTCGGTGAGAAATCTGGTGGCGGACACGAGGTCGGCGAAGGTGCAGCCGGCGGCGGCAAGCGTCTTGCCGAGGTTCTCCATCGCCAGCACCGCCTGCTCACGCATGGTGGTGGGCAGGTCGAACTCATCCTCGCGGTGCGGGTGGCTATGATACACGGCGGCCGCGGTGACGCCGGACAGGAAGACGAGACTCCCCCCGTGCACGAGGATGCCGGGCGCATACGGCATCACGACGTCGGTGCGGCGATCGGGGTGATGCACGATGGCGAGCGTCCGCGCGCGCCTCACCCGGGCTGATCCAGCACCCGCAGCAGCCGCTCGTTCACCGCGCGCGTGCCCAGCGAGATCCGCAGGTGGCCCGGAAATCCGACGGCGGCGCCGTCCCGTACGATGAGGCCGGCGGAGAGCAGGCGCGCTCGCAGCGCGGTGGCGTCGGGAACGCGCACGAGCAGGAAGTTGGCCTGCGAGGGCGGGAACGTGAAGCCCCGCTTCGTGAGCTCGGCGCTCATGAAGGCGCGCTCCTCGATCACCAGCGCGCGGGTGCGCCGCGCGTGCGCGCCGTCTTCGAGGGACGCCACCGCCGCCGCCTGCCCCAGGCGGTTGACGTTGTAGGGCGCGCGCACCCGGTTGAGACGGTCGATCGTCTCCACGGAGGCGACGGCGAAGCCGACGCGCAGGCCCGCGAGGCCGGCGATCTTCGAGAAGGTGCGGAGCACGACCAGACGCGGGTAGCGGGCGAGCAGCGCCACGCCGTCGGGGTACTCGGGGTCGTCACAGAAGTCGCAATAGGCTTCGTCCAGCACAACCAGGGGCGGGTCGTCGCCGAGGGAGTCGAGGAATGCGGTGAGCGGTCCCTTGCGCACGATGGTGGTGGCCGGGTTGTGCGGCGAGCAGATGAAGATCGCCTTCGTGCGCTCGTTGACGCGCCCGCGCATGTCGTCGAGATCCGTGTCGTACCCCTTGAGAGGACTCTTGCGGGCGAGCGCGCTCGCGATGTCGACCGCGTTCACGTAGGGCTCGAAGGAGGGATGCGGCAGCACGACCTCGTCGCCGTCCGCGAACGCGGCCAGCGCCACGAGCAGGATGAGCTCGTCGGCGCCGTTGCCGACGATGACCTGCTCGGGCGCCACGCCGAGCGCGCGCCCCAGTGCAACGCGCAGCGCGCCGCTGCCTCCGTCGGGATAGAGGTGCACGTAGGCGGCCTCACGCCGCACCACCTCCACCACGTGGGGCGACGGGCCCAGCGGGTTCTCGTTGGCCGACAGCCGCACGAGATCGTCCATGCCGAGCTCGGCGGCGAGCGCCTCCAGCGACTTGCCTGCCTCGTAGGGTGTCGCCGCTTCCACGACTGGACGCCACAGTTTTCGCACCGGCGTATTGTAACGGGCTTTGCACGCTCGAGGCGGGAACGGCCTAAGTCTGCGTTACGTTGACACTAATCGGCGCAGGCTGGTACGCTCGCAGCGTCATGGCGCCGGACCTTTATCGCCGGGCCCGGCGCGCGGAGGCGCAGGCCGACCGCGCCGAGGACCGGCGCCGCCTTCGTCTCGATTTCTTCCGTGCCGTGCTCGTCGAGGGACTCGACTCTCTCAAGGCGATGCACACGGAAGGAGCCTCGGGCCAGGAGTCCGTCCACGCGCACGCGGGGTTCGTCGACGACCTCATACGCTCCCTCGTGCGCCTCAACGCCGGCGACGCCGAGCGCGCGGGCCTGGCGCCCACGCCGCTGGTGGTGGTCGCGCTCGGCGGCTACGGTCGCAGCGAGCTCCATCCTTCCTCCGACATCGACGTCATGGTGGTGTACGGCGGCCAGATGTCACCCTTCGTGCAGCGCGTGACGCAGGAGCTTCTGTATACGCTGTGGGATCTCGGGTTGCAGGTGGGACACAGCCTGCGCTCGCTCGAGGATTGCGTGGCGATGGCGCGCACTGATTTTCCCAGCCGCACCTCCATGCAGGAGGCGCGGCTCATCGAGGGCGACCGCCGGCTCTTCGCGAACTTCGGCCGTGTCCTGCGCGACAATGTCTATCGCCACGACTTCGAGCAGTTCCTCGCGCAGACGCTCGCCGAGCGCGATCAGCGCTACCGCAAGTTCGGTGCCTCGCCCTACATCGGCGAGCCCAACATCAAGGAGTCCGCGGGCGGCCTGCGCGACATGCACACGGCGATGTGGCTGGGCTCGGCGAAGTTCGGGGCGCGCACGCTGCGTGAGCTGCAGAGCAAGGGCCTCATCAGCGCGCGCGAGCAGGCGTCCGCCGACGCCGCCCTGACCTTTTTGTGGCGGGTGCGCAACGAGCTGCACTTCTTCTCCGGCCACAAGAACGACGTGCTCGGCCGCGACCTGCAGCCGCGCCTGGCCGAGAACCTCGGCTACGAGAACGACGGCGATGTGCTCGGGGTCGAGCGTTTCATGCACGACTACTATCTGCACGCGCGCGTCATCCACCGGCTCTCGCGACGGCTCATCGCGCGCTGCCAGGAGACGCTCTCTCGCCGCGGCTCCGCGGAGCGGCGGCAGCGCCAGCAGGCGCTCGCGGACGGCCTCGTCTTCCTGGACGGGCGCCTGCACCTGGCCGATCGCGACCCCCACGCGCTGCGCGCGGAGCCGGTGCGGATCATGAAGGTGTTCTGGCATCTTCACCGGCTCGGCTGCGAGCTGTCGCTCGACCTCGAGCGCGCCGTGGAGGAGTCGCTCGACGTCGTGGACGACGGCTTCCGGCGCTCGCCCGCGGTGCGCGACCTCTTCCTGGACATCTGCCGGAGCTGGGGGCGGGCGGCGCTCACCTTCTCGGAGATGCACGAGCTGGGGCTGCTCGGCCGTTACCTGCCGGAGTTCGGCGGCCTCACGTGCCTCGTGCAGTACGACGTCTACCACAAGTTCTCTGCCGATCAGCACTCGCTGCTCGCCGTCGAGCACCTGGAAGCCCTCGCGCCCGGCCAGTCCGCGGAGTCGGCGGGCGCCGCCCACGTCTTCAACGAAGTGGACAAGCCCGAGCTGCTGATGCTCGGCATGCTCCTGCACGACATCGGCAAGGCGAAGGGGCACGGCCACGTCGCCAAGGGCATCCCGCTCATCCAGGAGCTCACCAGGCGCATCGGGCTGCCGCCCGCCGACGCCGCCGTCGTGGAATTCCTCGTCGCTCACCACCTTACGATGTCGCACATCGCTCAGCGTCGCGACATCGACGACCCGAAGACGGTAGCGGACTTCGCGGCCACGGTGGGCGACCCTCAGCGGCTGCGCATGCTCTACCTGCTCACCTACGCGGACATGCGCGCGGTGGGCCCCGGCGTGCTCACGGGCTGGCAGGCGCGCATTCTGTACGAGCTGTACGCGCGCACGCTCGCGCACCTGACGGGTGGGCGCGTGCACAAGCCCCACCGCGCGCAGCTCGCCACGCGCCTGCACGAGGCGGTGAAGGACGAGGTGAGCCTGCAAGCGGTGAAGGCGCACCTGGCGATGGTGCCCGACCGGTACCTGGCGAGCACGAGCGTGCAGCGCATGGCCGACCACCTGCGCCTGGTGGCGCGCCTGGAGGCGGCGCCGCTGGCCACCGAGCTCTTCCACCATAGAGATCTGGGCTCTTCGGACCTCGTGGTCGTGACCCAGGACCAGCCGGGACTTTTTTCACTGATCGCGGGCACACTGGCCGCGCACGGCGTCAACATCATCTCCGCGCAGATCAGCACGCGCGCGGACGGCATCGCCATCGACACCTTCCAGGTGAACGACCCCACCGGCGAGGCGGTCACGTCGCCCGCGCAGTGGAGCCGCAACCTCGACGTCCTGCGTGCGGTGCTCGCGGGTGAGGAGTCGGTGGCAGCGTTGCTCGAGCGCCGGCGGCAGCGCTCGGGGCGCGCGGCGGCGCCCCCGGTCTCCTCGCGCCCGAAGATCGCCATGGACAACCGGCTTTCGGACGTGGCCACCGTGCTCGAGATCAAATGTCCCGACCGCCTGGGCCTCCTCTATCAGATCACGGGCACCCTCGCCGCCCTCGGCCTCGACATCGTCAGCGCTCGCATCGCCACCGAGATCGACCAGGCTCTCGACACCTTCTACGTGCAGGACCGCAAGGGCGACAAGATCGACGACGGTGAGGGGGCGGAGCGCGTGCGCAGCGCTCTCGAGCACGCGCTCGTGCAGCCCGTGTAGCCATGCTGAGCCGTTACCGCGACGACGTGCGCGCGTGGAGCGACCCCGTGGGGCGCACCCTCTTCCGCCTGCGCCTGCGCCCCAATCACCTCACGGTGATGGGGCTCGCGGTGAGCCTGCTCGCCGCCGCCGCCTTCATCGCGGGTCACACCCAGGGGGCGGGCGTCCTCCTCATCGTGGCCGGGCTCTTCGACCTCTTCGACGGCTCCCTCGCCCGCGCCTCCGGACAGGTCACCGCCTTCGGCGCCTTCCTCGACTCGGTCATCGACCGCTATTCCGACCTCGTGGTGCTGCTCGGCATCGTGGTCTTCTTCGCGCGCACGCCCCACGCGCGTGGCGCCCTCGTGGCGATGGCGGGACTGGTGGGCTCGGTGATGGTC
>JBKKCN010000175.1:0-6757 GCA_046712525.1 Candidatus Rokuibacteriota bacterium | reverse complement strand
GTACTGCGCGATCTCATCCGCGAGCGCCCGGTTGGCGTTCCCTGTGAAGAGCTTCAGCTCATAGGCCATTGGCCGTCCCGTTCGAGAGGTGGTTGGGGCGGGAGGATTCGAACCTCCGAATACGGGAGCCAAAGTCCCGCGCCTTAGCCACTTGGCCACGCCCCACTGTCATTTCTTGAGCCATGTCTTTCGCGCCATGTCTTTCGAGCCATTTCACGGCTCGCCTCGCGGAGGCACCGCTCGGCTCGCACTACCCAGTCACGATTCACTCGCACCACCCAGTCACGATTCACTCGCACCACCCAGTCACGATTCACCGCACTACCCAGTCACGATTCGAATCGCGGGGCCCGTCAACGTCCGGACCGCCCAGCACTCCCATGAGGCTCGGGTGAGACGGGCGCGAATCTGCCGCGCCTGCTCGTACGAGCGCGCCACCCCGAACACCGTCGGTCCGCTGCCCGACATCAGCGCGCCCAGCGCGCCCGCCGCCATCAGCGCCGCCCGCATCCTGGCGATCTGCGGGTACGCGGCCGTTGCCGCCGGCTCCAGCCCGTTGTACAGGCTGGCCGCCACCCGCGCCGGCCGCCGGCTCCTCAGTGCCATGACGACCTCGCGCGTGCGAGCGCCGTCCGTGTACATCGCGGGCGTCACACGCCCGTACATCTCGGCGGTGCTGGCGGGAAACTTCGGGTTCACCAGCACGAGAGCCAACGCCCCGCCCGCGACGCGCCGGACGTGCTCGCCGCGTCCCGTCGCCATCGCGACCCCGCCGCGCAGGAAGAAGGGCACGTCCATGCCGAGACGTGTCGCCACCTCCACCAGGCGCGCCACCGGCCAGCGCAGCCGCCACAGCCGGTTCAACCCGAGCAGCACCGCCGCCGCGTCCGTGGAGCCGCCGCCGAGGCCGGCCGCCACGGGGATCCGCTTGTCGAGCGCGATCCGTACGCCGCGCCGGACACCCGCCGCTTCGCGCAGCGCGAGGGCCGCGCGCAAGGCCAGATTCCTCTCGTCGGTGGGGACGCCTGAGGAGTTGGTGCGCACCTCCATGACATCGGCGTCATCCAGCGTCAGGCGGTCGGACAGGTCCACCGCCTGCATCACCGTGGCGATCTCATGGTAACCGTCAGGCCGTTTGTTGAGAACCTCCAGCGCCAGGTTCACCTTGGCGGCGGCGCTGAGCCGCAAAACCCGGGCGCTGCGCGACCCCTTCGACAAGGCAAGGCAGGCTATCACGCGCCCCCCCGAGCGTCAACGGATCGCTCGTGTTTTCGCGTCTTTCGGCAGCGCGAAAGTGAAGCGCTCGGGCTCGACCCCGACCCCGGTGGCGAGGTTGCGGTAGCGCACGGTGGCGGTGATATACCCTTCGCCGGCGCTCAGGTCGAAGCCCGTGAGATTGCCCTCCGCATTGACGAGGTAGCTCACCACGGCCGCCGCCCGCCCGCCCGTGATCGACAGGCGCCGCACGACCCCGCTGGTGAAATCCATCCATACGCGCTTCTGGTGTACGCCGCCGATGAGGTTGAGCGAGGGGCCGTGCTCGTCGGCGGGCAGGATCTCCACCACGCGCAGGTCCTTGGGCGGCGCGGCGCGTCCGGAGAGCACCGCCACCAGGTCGTCGGGGTCGAAGGGCAGGCTCAGCATCCGCGCCGTTGCCTCCGCGCTCGCCTCGCCCACGGTTGCCTCGTTCGTGGTGGCGTCGTAGACGGTGAGATGTCCCTCGTGCACGGTGACGAAGAGAAATGGCTGGCCGAAGGGCGACAGCGCTTCGAAGCGTACGGAGCCTGGCGCGCGCGCGAGGAGGACGCCGGTGAGGCGCTGGCGTTCGCCGCCCTTCTCGAGGGTGATGTCGGCGAGGGCGCGCAGGTCCGTGAAGGCATGCCAGCGCGCGATGAGGACTTCCAGCGCCCGCCGCGCCTCTTCGTCGGCGGCCTGCCGCGGAGGCGGCATCGCCACCGCGCACCCGGCGAGCGCGACGCCGACGAGAAGACTACTGAGAAGCTTTCGGAGCACCCTGCACCCGGCGCAGCCGCGACTTGGCGTCGTCGACCTTCTTGCGCACGCCGTCGGCGGTCGGATCGAGCTGAAGCGCTTTCTCCCAGGCGGCGAGCGCGTCCTCCTCGTGACCGTTCTTGGCGTACGCATCGCCGAGGTGCTCGAAGATGACGGGGTCTTCCTTCGCCTTCTCGACGGCCCGCTTGAGCTCGCGCAGGGCGTCCGGGTAGCGGCCCTGCTGGTAGTACGCCCAGCCCAGGCTGTCGAGGAAGTAGCCGTTGTCGGGCTCGAGATCGAGGGCACGCGAGATGAGCCGGACCGCTTCCTCGAGGTTCTCGCCGCGCTCGGCATACATGTAGCCCACGTAGTTGTGGGCTTCGGCGTGCTTGGGATCGAGGGCGATGACGTGGCGGAAGCTGCGGACGGCGTCGTCGAACCGGGCCTGCTTTTCGCGGACGACGCCGAGCTGGAAGTGCAGGTCCTTGTTCTTGTCGTCGAGCGTGAGACCCTCTTGCAGTGTCTCCGCGGCGCGGTCGTATTCCTTGGCGCGGAAGTACGCAGTGCCGAGATAGAGGAAGAGCTCGGGGCGGCGCGGCTCGATGTTGATCGCCTCACGGAGCACCGCCACCGACTCGTCGTAGCGCTTGGCCCGGCTGTGCAGGAACGCGAGCTGGACGCGGGCGTCGATGGAGCGCGGGTCGGTGCGGAGGATCCGCTCCAGCTCCGTACGCGCATCCCCCTCCTTGCCCGCATCCATATAAGTGGTGGCGAGGAAGTAGCGGGCGCGCAGGTTGGTGGGCTCCAGCAGCACGACGCGACGGAAGGCATCGGTCGCCTTGTCCCACATCTTCTGCTCGTAGAAGACGGCGCCCAGCTTCATCCACACGCGCGCGTCGCGGGGGGCGAGCTCGGCGAGGTGCTCGATCTCCGTCTGGGCCTCCTGCCAGCGCCCGAGGCGGATGAGGAGGTCGCCCAGCCGCTCCACGAACACGGGGTTGTCCGGGTTCGCCCGCGCGGCGCGCCGGTAGATGTCGATGGCCTCCTCACCCTTGCGACGGGTCTCGTACACATACCCGAGGGCCGTCCACGCGCCGTCGTGGTCGGCGTCGATGTCGACCGCCGTCGTCAGCCGCGACACCGCCTCCTCCCACTGCTCGGTCTCGATGGCGAGGCGGCCCAGCAGGAACTGCAGCTGGCTCAGCCGCGGCTGGCGCTCGGCCAGGCGCAGCAGCACGGCGCGCGCGCGGTCATAGGCCTTCTGCTCGACCTGGTAGCGGGCGAGCGCGAAGTAGGCCTCCTCCGAGGCCGGGTTGAGCGCGATGGCTTTCTCGAGCTCGGCCTCGGCGTCCGGGTACTTCTTCTGCGCCCGCAGCAGCTCGGCGAGCGTGATGTGCGCGCTCGGCTGGTCGGGCGCGAGCTGGACGGCGCGGCGTGCCGCCTCCAGCGCCTCCGCGGGCTGGTCCGCGCGCACGAGCCACTGCGCGAGCTGCGACCACAGGAAGGCGGAGGTGGGATCCCGCTTGATGGCGCTCTGCATCACCGGGATCGCTTCCTTGAACTTGCCGTCCTGCACGAGCATCTGCGCGGTCGCGTAGTGATAGTAGGCCTCGGCGGCGTTGTCCCGCGCCGCGAACGTGAGGCGGCGGGGAGGATCCACCGCTTCAGGGCCGCTCGCGGTGCCGGCGGTGGCGCACCCGGCGGTGGCGGCGAGGAGCATCGCCAGGAACGAACGGCGAAAAGGGCTGATCACACATCACCTCGTGATTTCGGGAAGCGCCGGGCGGTGGTGAGGAGTCGTCGTGCGGTGGCGGCGAGCGCGGTGTCGCCGATGGCAGCGGTGGCAGCGTCGATGTCCCGATGGTCGGCCGGCGTGAGCGGCACCGCCCGCGGCCGGACGCGCTCCGCAGCCGCGGGCGCGTCACGCTCCAGCGCGCCCACCGTGAAGCGCAGCGATCGCACCGCGGGGAACTCAGCGTGCAGGCGCGCGGTCAGCTCGTCGGTGCGCAGCGTGAGCTCGTGCAGCCACGGCGAATTGTCGACCATCACCGTGAGGCAGCCGTTGGCGAGCGCGTGTGGGCGCGCGCGGCGCGCCATCTCGGGACCCACGAGCGCGGTCCACGATCGCCGCAGATGGTACTCCGGAAGGCGGTCGGCGAGCTGTGGGACGGCGCTCAGGAGAAGGTCCGCGAGCGCGCGCGGCGCGGGGCGCTTCAGGGGGCGCTTCATATGGAACGGTATTCTACTCCCCCCCTCGGGATGTGGCCAGCCTCGAAGTCCTCGTTTATAGTGACCTCTGCGATGGCAAAACCCCGCCGCGGCCATTCGATCGAGGTGTCCATCGACGATCTCGCCTTCGGCGGGGAGGGTGTGGGGCGCGCGGACGGCTACGTGATGTTCGTGCGCGGCGGCCTCCCCGGGGACCGTCTTCGCGTCAAGGTGACGGAGTCGCGCTCGCGCTTCGGACGCGCGGTGATCGAGGAGGTGCTGCAGCCCTCGCCCGACCGCGTGCCGGCGCCGTGCCCGTACTTCGGCCGCTGCGGCGGTTGCCGCCTGCAGCATCTCGCCTACCCGGCGCAGCTCGCTTTCAAGGAAAAGCAGGTCCGCGACTGTCTGGAGCGTCTGGGCGGCCTCGGCGCCTTCGAGCTGCGGCCCATCCTGCCCGCCGCCGAGCCCTACGGCTATCGCAACAAGATGGAGTTCACGGTGGCGGGAACGTCCATCGGCCTGCACGAGGCGGAGCGCTACGACGTCCTCGTCGACGTCGAGCGCTGCCTGCTGCAGTCCGAGGTCATGAACACGCTGCTCGACGAGTTCCGCCGCCAGGTGCGGGAGCGCGCTCTGTCCGTGTACGATGCCGCCACCGAGCGCGGCCTGCTCCGCTTCGTCATGATGCGCGAGGGGCGCAATACCGGCGAGGCGATGGTGAACGTGGTGGGTGCCGCCCCCGACATCGAGGCGGTGATGCCGGTGGCGGAGGCCCTGCGCGCGCGCGTGCCGGCCACCGCGAGCGTGGTACTCAACGTGAACGCCAAGAAGGCGGCGGTGGCGGTGGGCTCGGAGGAGCATCTGCTCCTCGGGCGCGACGTCATCACGGAGCGCCTCCACTCCGTCACCTTCCAGGTCTCCGCGAACTCGTTCTTCCAGACCAATACCGTGCAGGCGGAGCGGTTGTTCCGGATCGTCGCGGAGGCGTGCGCGCTCACCGGCGCGGAGACGGTGATGGACCTCTACTCCGGTACGGGCGCCATCAGCCTGCTCCTGGCCCGTCACGCCAAGCGGATCTACGGCATCGAGGTGGCGGCGGCGGCGGTGGCGGATGCCGTGCGCAACGCGCGCGCCAACGGGATCGACAACTGCACGTTTGTTGCGGGAGAGGTCCGCCACGTGCTGCCCGAGCTGATGGGGCAGGGCGTCACCGCCGAGATGGTGGTCGCCGATCCCCCGCGCGCGGGCTTTCATCCCAAGGCGCTGAGCGCGCTCGCCGCCCTCGCCCCCGCGCGCATCGTGTACGTATCGTGCAATCCCTCCACGCTCGCGCGCGACGTGGGCGACCTCGTGCGGCAGGGGTACGTGCTGGAGTGGGTGCAGCCCGTCGACATGTTTCCGCAAACGCCGCACATCGAGGCAGTGGCCCGGTTGCGCCGCGGTCCATGAGGACCTTCCTCCTCCGGCGACTGCTCCAGTCGCTGGTGGTCCTCCTCGGCGTCTCCTTCGTCGTCTTCTTCATCCTCTTCCTTACCGGTGATCCCGCCGCCGTCATGCTGCCGCCGGAGGCGACGGCGGAGGACATCCAGCGCTTCCGGGAGTCGATGGGCTTCAACGATCCCTTTTTCGTGCAGTACGGACGCTTTCTGCTCGGCGCGCTGCGCGGCAACTTCGGTACCTCCATCCGCCACGGCGAGCCTGCCTTCACCCTCGTGGTGGAGCGCATGCCCGCCACCTTCGAGCTCGCGGGCGCCGCCCTCGTGATCGCGCTCCTGCTCGCCATTCCCGCCGGCATCGTGTCCGCGGTACGCCGCAATACGCTCGTCGATTACATCTCCACGGTGGTGGCGCTGCTCGGCCAATCGATGCCGACCTTCTGGCTGGGAATCATGCTCATCCTGGTCTTCTCCGTGCAGTTCCACGTGCTGCCTTCCTCCGGGCGCGGCACGTGGCAGCACCTGGTCCTGCCCGCGGTCACCCTGGGCCTGTTCACGACCGCGCGCATCACGCGCCTCACGCGCTCGGGCATGCTCGAGGTCCTGAACCAGGACTACATCCGCACCGCGAAGGCCAAGGGCGTGAGCGACCCCCCCGTGGTGTGGAAGCACGCGCTCAAGAACGCGGCCATCCCCATCGTGACCATTGTCGGCATCGAGCTGGGCACGCTGCTCGGGGGCTCCGTCATCACGGAGACCATCTTCGCGTGGCCCGGCGTGGGCCGGCTCTCCGTGCAGGCGATCTACAACCGCGACTATCCGGTGGTCCAGGCCGCGGTATTCCTGCTCGCCGCCACCTTCATCGTGGTCAACCTGCTCGTCGACCTCATCTACACCTACCTCGATCCCCGGATCCGCCTGCGGTGAGCGCGTGATCGAGGAGCGCCACGGCTTTGCCGGGGCGGGACGAGCGCCGGGGGGCTTGGGGGGCCCGTCGAGGCCCCCCATCCAATCAATCCCGGCGGTGACGCTGCCGGATTCCGAGCGGGTAAGGCGGCCTGAGTGGCTCGTGTTCCTGGCACGCCTCGCGAAGCGGCGCACCGCGCTCTTCGGCCTCGTCG
>JBKKCN010000174.1:0-9116 GCA_046712525.1 Candidatus Rokuibacteriota bacterium | reverse complement strand
CGCACTACCTGGGCACGCTGTCGGATCGCGAGATGCTGTGCCGCCGGCTCGACATCATCAAGATCGAGACCATCGTGCGCAACGTGGTGGCGGGCAGCCTCGCCAAGCGCACCGGCCTCGACGAGGGCACTCCCATCCGCCAGCCCCTCGTCGAGCTCTATTACAAGTCCGACCCGCTCGGCGATCCCATGATCAACGACGACCACGTGGCCATGATGAAGCTCGCCCGCCCCGCGGAGGTGGCGTGGATGAAGCGCATGGCGCTCAGGATCAACGCCGTGTTGAAGCCGCACATGCTGCGGCGCGGCCTCATGCTCGTCGACTTCAAGCTGGAGTTCGGGCGCGCGGGCGGCAAGCTCTACCTCGGCGACGAGATCTCGCCGGACACGTGCCGGCTCTGGGACAGCCGCAGCAAGGAGAAGCTCGACAAGGACCGCTTCCGGCGCGACCTCGGCGGCGTGGAAGAGGCCTACCAGGAAGTCTACCGGCGCCTCGTGGGCGACGGCTCGTCGTGATGAAGGTGCGCGTGCTCGTGCGCCTGAAGCGGTCCATTCTCGACGTGCAGGGGGCGGCGGTGCAGCGCGCGCTGGCGGGACTCGGCTTCGACGATGTGCGCGAGCTGCGCGTGGGCAAGCTCATCGAGGTGGACGTCGACGCCGCCTCCGCCGAGCAGGCGCGCGCGCGGGTGGACGAGATGTGCCGCCGCCTCCTCGCCAACACCATCCTCGAGGAGTTCACGATCGAGCCCGTGACCGCCGAGCGCCTTGCGCCCCGATAGGCCGCCCGGTAAGATGGCGCAGTGAGATTTGGCGTAGTCGTGTTCCCCGGCACGTGGAGCGACTGCGACTTCCACTACGTCATCTCCGAAGTCCTCCGGCAGCCCGTCAAGTACGTCTGGCATCGCGAACGCAATCTCTCCGACCTCGACTGCATCGTCCTCCCCGGCGGCTTCGCGTACGGCGACTACCTGCGCGCGGGCGCGGTGGCGGGGCGCTCGCCGGTGGTGGAGGCGCTGCCGCAGTTCGTCGAGGGCGGCGGCCTCGTGCTCGGCTCGTGCAACGGCTTTCAGATCCTGTGCGAAGGCGGCCTGCTGCCGGGCGCGCTCATGCGGAACGAGTGTCTGCAGTACCGTTGCCAGTCCACCCACCTCCGCGTGGAGAGCACGGCCACGCTTTTCACGCGCGCGCTGCGCCGGGGACAGGTGCTGGCGATGCCGATCTCGCACGGCGAGGGGAAGTATCACGCGGATGGGGCCACGCTCGACACCCTGCAACGGCGTGGACAGGTCGTATTTCGGTATGCGACGGCGGACGGCCGCGTGGTGAAGGACGCCAATCCGAACGGCTCGCTCGATAACATTGCGGGCATCGCGAGCGAGAATGGCCGCGTACTGGGGCTGATGCCTCACCCCGAGCGCGCCGCGGAGGCGGCGATGGGCGGAACCGACGGCCTGCTCCTCTTCCAGTCGCTCCTGGGCGCCGTCGTCGAGGACGGTGTGTTCACCAAGCGGTGACAGCAGCCTCGACCACTGAGCCGAAGGTCACCCTCGACCTCGCGCGCGGCCTGGGGTTGACGGCCGAGGAATACGACCGCATCATCGCGCGCCTCAAGCGCGAGCCGACGTACACCGAACTGGGCCTCTTCTCCGCGCTGTGGTCGGAGCACTGCGCGTACAAGCATTCGCGCGTGTTCCTCAAGCGGCTGCCCCAGTCGGCGCCGCACCTGCTCCAGGGGCCGGGAGAGAACGCGGGCGCCGTCGACATCGGCGACGGGTGGGCCGTCGTCTTCAAGATCGAGAGTCACAATCATCCGTCGTTCATCGAACCCTTCCAGGGCGCCGCCACCGGTGTGGGCGGGATTCTGAGAGACGTCTTCACGATGGGGGCGCGCCCCATCGCCATCCTCGACTCCCTGCGCTTCGGCGATCCCGCCGACGCGAGGACGCGCCGGCTCGTGTCCGGCGTCGTCTCCGGCATCAGTTGGTACGGCAACTGCTTCGGCTGCCCCACCGTCGGCGGCGAGATCGTGTTCGCGCCGGAGTACGCGGGCAATCCGCTCGTGAACGTCATGTGTGTGGGCCTCGTGCGTGCCGACCGGATGTTCCGTGCCGGCGCCGAAGGCGTCGGCAACCCGGTCTTTTACGTCGGCAACAAGACGGGCCGGGACGGCATTCACGGCGCCACCATGGCTTCCGCCACCTTCGACGAGCACGCGGAGGAGCGAAGGCCCACGGTGCAGGTCGGGGATCCCTTCACCGAAAAGCTGCTGCTGGAGGCGTGTCTCGAGATCATGGGTACGGGCGCCGTGGTCGGTATCCAGGACATGGGCGCCGCCGGCCTCGCCTGCTGCACCTCCGAGATGCCGGCACGCACGGGGCGCGGCATGGACGTCGAGATCACGCGCGTGCCGCAACGCGAGACGGGCATGACGCCGTACGAAATCCTCCTCTCCGAGTCCCAGGAACGGATGCTGCTCGTAGCCGCGCGCGGACGGGAGGACGAAGTGCGGGCTGTCTTCACGCGCTGGGAACTGGATGCGGTCGAGATCGGCCACGTGACCGCGGAGCCCACGCTTACCGTGCGCCGTCACGGGGAGATCGTCGCCGAGGTCCCCATCGACGCCCTCGCTGACGCGCCGAAGTACGAAAAGCCGTTTCATCGACCCGCCTACCTGGACGATCTCGCGGCCTTCGATCCCCTCACGCTGCCCGAGCCCGATGATTATGGGCAGGCCCTCGTGGAGCTCATGGCCTCGCCGACGATAGCGTCCAAGGAGTGGGCGTTCCGGCAGTACGACCAGCAAGTCGGCATCAATACGCTCGTGCTGCCGGGCTCCGACGCCGCCGTGCTGCGGATCAAGGGCACGCGGCGGGCGATCGCCGTCTCCACGGACGGCAATGGCCGCCAGGTGTTGCTCGACCCTCGGCAGGGCGCGGCCATGGCCGTATGCGAGGCGGCGCGCAACGTGGCCTGCTCGGGTGGCCGGCCGCTCGGCGTCACCGACTGCATGAACTTCGGCTCCCCCGAGCGCCCCGAGATCCTCTGGCAGTTCGCGGAGGCCATCGAGGGTATCTCCGAGGCGTGCCGCGCTCTCGAGGTGCCTGTGGTCGGCGGTAACGTTTCCTTCTACAATGAGACCCTCGGCGAGGCGATCCTGCCCACGCCCGTCATCGGCGTGGTGGGGGTGCTCGACGACGCCACGCGGACGGCCACCCAGTGGTTCAAGGCGGGTGGCGAGCGGATCTCGCTCCTGGGTGGCGACGCCGTCAGCCTCGGCGGCTCCGAGTACCTGTGGCAGCGTTACGCCACGGTGGCAGGGCGGCTGGCGCCGCTGGACCTGGCGCTCGAGCGCCGCGTGCAGGAGGCGGTACGGAGAGCGGTGGCGGCTGGGATAGTGAGCGCCGCTCACGACTGCTCCGAAGGCGGCCTCGCGGTCACGCTCGCGGAAGCAGCGGTGACGGGGCCGAGCCGCCTCGGGTGCGAGGTGACGGTGCAGGCGACGGGGCGTGCGGATGTGGTGCTCTTCGGTGAAGGACCGTCGCGAGTGATGGTGACGGTGACGACAGCGCAGGAGGACGCGTTCGAGACGTTGATGGCGGAGTGTGGAGTCCCGTGGCGATGGATCGGCCGTACCGGGGGCGAGCGGCTCGTCATCCGGATGGGCGCGGACGTCATCGTCGACGTGCCGGTGGAGAGCCTCGAGCACGCATGGAGGAGCGGATTTGAGCACCACATGGCGTGACGACGATCGCTTTCACGACGAGTGCGGGCTCTTCGGCATCTGGAACCATCCGGAGGCCGCCAACGTCACCTACCTCGGCCTCTACGCATTACAGCACCGCGGCCAGGAGTCGGCGGGTATCGCCGCCACCGACGGCACCGCCTTCCACGTCGAGAAGGCGATGGGCTGGGTGGCGGATGTGTTCAGCCCCGAGCGGTTGCGGCGGCTGCCCGGGCATCGCGCCATCGGCCACGTGCGCTACTCCACGTCGGGCAGCTCAAATCTCAGGAACGCGCAGCCCATCACCGCCAACACCGCGCACGGGCCCATCGCCATCGCGCACAACGGCAACCTCATCAATGCCGACGCCCTGCGCAAGGAGATGGTCAGCGACGGCGCCATCTTCCAGTCGAACTCCGATACCGAGGTGATCCTGCACCTGCTCGCGCGCGCGCCCGCCGCCCCCCTCGAAGAGCAGATCCCGCATGCGCTCGCCCAGGTCAAGGGCGCCTACTCGCTGCTGATCCTGACGCCGGATGCCATGTACGCGGTGCGCGATCCCAACGGCTTCCGCCCGCTCACGCTCGGCAAGCTCGACGAGGCGTGGGTGGTGGCCTCCGAGACCTGCGCCCTGGACCTCATGGAAGCCAAGGTGGAGCGCGACGTCGAGCCCGGCGAGATGCTCGTCGTCTCGAAGTCAGGCGTGCGGTCGCTGCGCGTGCTGGCGCCCGCCGAGAAGCTGCACTGCGTGTTCGAGTACGTCTACTTCGCGCGCCCCGACTCCGTGCTCTGGGGCCGCAACGTGCACACGGTGCGCAAGGCGATGGGACACCAGCTCGCGCGCGAGTTCCCGGTGGAGGCCGACATCGTCATCCCCGTGCCCGATTCCGGCGTGAGCGCCGCTCTTGGTTATTCCGAGGAGTCGGGCACGCCGTACGAGATGGGACTGATCCGCAATCACTACGTGGGCCGCACCTTCATCGAGCCCAAGCAGGGCATCCGCCACTTCGGCGTGAAGGTGAAGCTCAATCCGATGCGCGAGATGCTCGAGGGCCGCCGCGTGGTGGTGGTGGACGACTCCATCGTGCGGGGGACGACCAGCCGCAAGATCGTCAAGATGGTGCGCAGCGCGGGCGCCAAGGCCGTGCACATGCGCATCTCGTCGCCGCCCATCCAGTGGCCGTGCTACTACGGCATCGACACGCCCACGCGCAAAGAGCTCATCGGCTCCAGCCACAATGTCGACGAGATCTGCCGCTATCTCGGCGCCGACTCTCTCGGTTATCTCTCACTCGACGGGATGCTCAAGGCCACCGGCACCGATCCCTCCAGCTTCTGCCACGCGTGCTTCACCGGCAATTACCGCGTGGGCATGGAGCCCGACGACACCCCGCAGCTCAAGCTCTTCGACGCCTAGCGGGCCCGAGCCGATGAAGCCCCTGACCTACCGTGACGCCGGCGTAGACGTCGATGCCGGCGACGAGGCGGTGCGGCGCATCGCGCCCATCGCCCGTTCCACCTTTCGTCCCGAGGTGCTGGGTGGCATCGGCGGCTTCGCCGGCTTCGTGCGCGTGCCCACCGGCTACACGGAGCCCGTCCTCGTGTCGTCCACGGACGGGGTTGGTACGAAGCTGAAAGTCGCCTTCCTCGCCGACCGCCACGACACCGTCGGCATCGACCTCGTGGCCATGGGCGTCAACGACCTCCTCGTGCACGGCGCGGAGCCGCTCTATTTCCTCGACTACATCGGCGCCGCCCGTCTCGATCCTGCGCGCGTGGAGACGCTCGTGCGCGGGATCGCGGCGGGTTGTCTGCAGGCGGGATGCGCGCTCATCGGCGGCGAGACGGCGGAGCTGCCCGACCTCTACGCGGCGGGCGAGTACGACCTCGCCGGATTCGCCGTTGGAATCGTCGAGCGGGCGCGGATCATCGACGGCGCCGCCGTGCGGCCGGGCGACGTGGTGCTCGGCCTCGCCTCCACCGGGCTACACTCCAACGGCTACAGCCTCGCTCGTCGGATCGTGTTCGACGTGATGAAGCTCGGCGTCGACAGCACGTGGCCGGGGACGGCACGCTCGGTGGGCCAGGAGCTGCTGGAGCCCACGCGCATCTACGTGAAGCCGGTGCTGGGGCTGCTCACGCAGGTGAGCGTGCACGCGATGGCGCATATCACGGGGGGCGGCATCACGGGCAACCTTCCGCGGGTATTGCCCGCCGGCTGCCGCGCGCGCATCCGGCGCGGCAGCTGGCCGGTGCCGGCCGTGTTCACGGCGCTCAGCGAAGCGGGCCGCGTGTCAGAGGCCGAGATGTTCCGGACGTTCAACATGGGCATCGGCTACGTGCTCGTGGTGGCGGCCGCCGACGTGGACGCCGTGCTCGGCATGAAGGCGCTCGTCGACTTCGGCGTGTATAGGATTGGCGACGTCGTGGCCGGGGAGCGCGGCGTGGAGCTGATGACATGACGCGCGTGGTGGTGCTCGGGGGCGGATTCGCGGGCGTGGAGACGGTGAGCGAGCTCGAGAAGGGGCTGCGCGGGCGCACCGACGTCGAGATCACTCTCGTGAGCGACCGTAACTACCTGCTCTTCACGCCGCTGCTGCCCCAGGTGGGCTCGTCCCTCGTGGAGCCGCGCCACATCATCCAGCCCATTCGCAATCTGCGCGGCGGCCGCGCCTTCCGCTTCCGCCGCGACCGCGTGCTCTCTGTGGATTTCGAGCGCAGGCGCGTGCTCATGGCGGAGGGAACGCTCGACTACGACCGGCTCGTCATCGCCATGGGCGGCGTCACGCCCACCTTCGGTATCCCCGGCGCCGACGAGCACGCGCTCGGCTACAAGTGGCTGGAGGACGCCATCCTCCTGCGCGACCACGTGATCGATCTCGCCGAGCACGCCGATCACGAGCCCGACGCTGCCGAGCGGCTCCGCCTGCTCACCGTGTGCGTGGTGGGCGGGGGCTACACGGGCGTGGAGCTGATCGCGGAGCTGCAGGACTTCTTCCACTCCTACGTGGTGCCGCGGTACCGCGGCATCGAGGCGGCGGATTACCGGCTGCTGCTGGTGGAAGCGGGGGCCGAGATCCTGCGCGGTGTGCATCCCACGCTCGCCGACCGCGCGCGCGTGAAGCTGGGGCGCGAGGGCATCGAGATCCGGACCGGCACCCGCGTGACGCGCGTGCTGCCCGGCGCCGTCGAGATCGCGGAGGGTGAGCGCATTGCCGTCGGGCTCACGGTGTGGGCGGCGGGCGTCAAGGGCCATCCCACGCTCGCGCAGCTTCCCGTCGAGCGGGACAAGCTCGGGCGCGTCGTCGTCGACGACCACATGCGTGTGCCTGCCCATCCGGAGGTGTACGGGGCCGGCGATGCCGTCACCGTGTCCGGGCGTCCGGAGGCGTCGATCCCGATCATTCCGGCCGCCCTCGCGCACGCCCAGCTCGTGGCCGCCAACATCCTCGCCGACATCTCGGGGCGTCCGCTTGCCAGCATCACGTTCGCGCCCCAGGGCATGCTCGTGTCGCTCGGCGAGCGGGACGCGGTGGTGGAGGTGATGGGGTTGCGCTTCTCCGGCTACCCCGCGTGGCTCTTCTGGAATGCGCTGCATCTCTACAAGCTCGTCGGCTTCCGCAAGCAGCTGCAGGTCGCGCTGGACTGGTGGCTCGCGGGCCGGTTCCCGCGCGACTCGGCCATCATGCGTCCGGCGTCGCGGTGCCCCCTCTGCGGTGCCGCCTCCGGCACCTCCGGCAAGCGCGAGGCGGCGTGAGCCTGCGGGTGGGCGTGCTTGCATCCGGGCGGGGGTCGAACCTCCAGGCGATCCTCGACGCCGCCACGCATCCCGACTACCCGGCGCGCGTGGCCGTCGTCATCTCGGATCGCGAGCGGGCAGCCGCACTGGAGCGCGCCGCCGCCGCCGGCGTCCCCGCCGTCTTCCTGAATCCCAAGGACTACGCCGATCGCGACGCCTACGATGCCGCGCTCGTGGACGCGCTGCGCGCGCACGCGGTAGGCCTCGTGTGCCTCGCGGGCTTCATGCGCATCCTGTCGGCCGCGTTCGTGCGCGCGTTCGAAGGACGGATCCTCAACGTGCATCCCTCGTTGCTGCCCGCCTTTCCCGGCCTCTCTCCGCACCGGCAGGTGCTCGAGCATGGCGTGAGAGTCTCCGGAGCGACCGTCCACTTCGTGGAGACGGGAGTCGACACGGGGCCGATCGTGCTCCAGGCCGCGGTGCCCGTGGAGCCGGGCGACACCGAAGCCACGCTCGCCGCGCGCGTGCTCGTCGAGGAGCACCGTCTGTATCCTGCCGCCGTCCGCCTCTTTGCAGAGCGCCGTCTGGAGATCACGGGGCGCCGTGTCATCGTCAAGGAGCGCGCATGAAAGTCCGTCGCGCCCTGGTCTCGGTTCACGACAAGACCGGTGTGGTCGATTTTGCGAAAGCGCTCGCCAGCCTGGGTATCGAGATCCTGTCCACGGGCGGGACCGCGAAGCTCCTGCGCGAGTCCGGTGTCGCCGTGCGCGACGTGGCGGACGTGACCGGATTCCCCGAGATGATGGACGGGCGCGTGAAGACGCTGCACCCACACATCCACGGCGGGATCCTCGCCCGCCGCGATGTACCCGAACACGTGGCCGCACTCGAGCGTCACGGCATCCCGCCCATCGACCTCGTGGTGGTCGCGCTGTATCCCTTCGAGGCGACCGTGGCGCGTCCCGGAGTGACCATGGCCGATGCGATCGAGCAGATCGACGTGGGCGGCCCCACGATGATCCGCGCCGCCGCCAAGAACTCCGCGAGCGTGGCGGTGGTGACGGATCCCTCGCAGTACCGCGCGGTGCTCGACGAGCTGCGCGCGGGCGGCGGCAGCCTCGGCGCCGACACGCGCGCGCGCCTGGCGCAGGAGGCGTTCCGCCGCACGGCCCAGTACGACGCCGCCATTGCCGCCTGGCTGCGGTCACCGGGTGCCACCTCGACACCGGAGCGCGCGCCCGACGAGTTTCCGCACCCGCTGCGTTTGGAGGGCGAGCGCGCGCTCACGCTGCGGTATGGTGAGAACCCGCACCAGCAGGCGGCCTTCTACCGCGTGGCGGGCTCCCCCGCCTTCGGCCTCGCCGGCATGAAGCAGCTGCACGGCCCCGAGCTCGGCTACAACAACCTGCTCGACTTCTCGGCGGCGCTGGGGCTGCTGCTCGAGCTCGACGATCCCGCCGCCGTCGTGATCAAGCACACGAACCCCTGCGGCGCCGCCCTCGGCTCCTCCGTGGGGCAGGCAATGGCGAAGGCCAAGGCGTCCGATCCCGTGTCGATCTACGGCGGCATCGTGGGCGTCAATCGCACCCTCGACATGGCGGTGGTGGAGCAGCTCGCGGGCATCTTCGTCGAGATCCTGTTCGCGCCCGCCTACGCG
>JBKKCN010000173.1:0-6666 GCA_046712525.1 Candidatus Rokuibacteriota bacterium | reverse complement strand
AGCCGGGACGCCCGCAAGGATCAGTCCGACTTCCTGTGGCCGCTCACACAGGCCCAGCTTGCAGCCGCGCGTTTTCCCGTCGGGGACTTGACGAAGGACGAAGTGCGCGCGCACGCGCGGCGCCTGGGCCTGGCAACGGCGGACAAGCCCGAGAGCCAGGACATCTGCTTCGTGCCGGACGACGACTACCGCGGATTTCTGCGGCGCCGCGATCCCGCGATGTTTCGTCCGGGGCCCATCGTCGATCGCGGGGGGGCGGTGGTCGGAACCCACGCCGGCATCGCCGGCTTCACGGTGGGACAGCGCAAGGGCCTCGGCGCGAGCACGGGCGAACGTCGCTACGTCCTCGAGGTGAGCCCGGACGACAACCGTGTCATCGTCGGCCGCGCAGAGGATCTGGAGCGCGACCGGCTCGTCGCCACGGACGTCAACTTCATCGCGTGCGAGCGGCCGGCGGGTGCGATCCGCGTCGAGGCGAAAATTCGCCACGCCCACACGCCGGCGCCGGCCACCGTGCGTGTGCTCGACACGGGGACAGCGGAAGTGGTGTTCGACACGCCACAGCGGGCGATCACGCCCGGCCAGTCCGTCGTGTGGTACCAGGGCGATCTCGTGATCGGCGGGGGAGTCATCAGCCGCTGAGCAGGAATCGAGTGTGAACGTTCGCCAGGCCCGACCCGCGGACACCGCGCGTCTTCACGAGCTGCACACGGGGTCGGTACGCACGCTCTGCTCTCCGTGCTACACGCCCGACGTCATCGACGGCTGGCTACGGTGACGGCTCACCATCGTCCGCAGGCCGCGTTGATGCGTCTTGCCGCGTCCGGCCTGCTGGTCACCGCGCTGCTCTCGGCGTCCTCGGCGACAGGCGCGGGGGCGGGGCAGGCGGTGGACGTGCCGTGGCGGCCGGGCGACGCCAACGCCTTTCAGGGCGGCGCTGCCGAAGAGCGCGGTGCGAGAGCGGCGCACGGCCGCCTGCCGGTGACGATCTATCGGCCCGCGGGACCGGGACCGTTCCCGTTCGTCGTGCTGCTGCACGGCGGCGGCGGTCTTCATCGCGAAGCCATGGGGACGCCGTGGGTAGCGCCGTGGGTCGATCTCTTCCGCACGTACGGGATCGGCGTCGCCGTCGTCGACAGCTTCGCCTCACGCGGCGTGGAACAGGTGTGCATCGGCAACGTCGCCGCATGGGCGGTGCGACGCGCGGACGACGCGTACAGCGTGCGCGCCTGGCTGGCAGGGCAACCTTACGCCGCCGCCACGCGCGTCGGCGTCATGGGCATGTCCAACGGTGGGCGCACGGTGCTGGCAGCGCTAAGCACGCCGCTCGAGCATGGCGAGCCGTTCGTGGCGGGGGTCGCACTTTATCCCGGCGGCCAGTCCGACGTCGCCAGCGTATTCTCTGCGCCGCTGCTCGTGCTCATCGGCAACGCCGACACCGTGACCCCGGCCCGCTTCTGCGAGGAGATGAAGCGGGCGCGACCGGAGTCAGCGCCCGAGCTGAAGCTCGTCGTCTACCCGCGCGCTCCGCATACGTTCGACATGCGCCTGCCCGACCGCACGGTGCTCGGTATGCGCCTCGGCTATGACGCGCAGGCGACGGCCGCCGCGCAACGGCAGGTGATTGATTTTCTGGCTGCCCATCGTCTCGCCCGCTGATCCATTGGCGATCTATCACATCACCTCGGCACGCGAGGCCGAGCACGCTGCAGGCCTGGGCGATCATTGTTCGTATGCGCATCAGGTGATCGCTGTCGCGAACGCCCGTTATCGGAGACGGGCCGGCCTCGTCCTTCTGGAGATCGACCCCTCCCGGGTGCCCGGGCGCGTCGTCGACGAGAACCTCGAGGGGAGGGACGAGCTGTTCCCGCACATCTACGGGCGCGTACCGATGTCCGCCGTCCTCGCGGTCCACGATTTTCCGTGTGAGGGGGACGGTTACTTCGCGCTGCGGCCGCGACTGATTGACAGGGCCCGGAATCGGGTGATAGTTTTCACAAATCTGCCGCCGCATCACAGATCGGGGAGACCTTCGTCATGCATCGACGTCACTGGCCCGGAATCGCGCTCGCTGCGCTCGCCTGTCTTCTCCCCGCGCTCGCCTCCGCGGCCACCGAAGGCGGGCACGGGGGCGGTGGCGGCATGATCAGCCTCGACAAGTCGCTGATCGTGCAGGTGGTGAACTTCGTCATTCTCCTCCTGATCCTGCACCGCCTGCTGTACAAGCCGTTCCTCGCCAAGATGGAAGAGCGCACGGCGGCCATCAAGGCGTCGCTGGACGAGGCGCAGGCCGCGCGCGCAGAAGCGGCGCGACAGCAGGAGGAGAACGCCGAGCAGCTCCGGGCGGCCTACGCCGAAGCCGCCGCCATTCGCGCGGCGGCGCTGAAGGAAGCGGCGGACGAGCAGCGCAAGCTCGTGGAGCAGGCCACGCGCGAGGCCAAGCAGCTCGTGGACAACGCGAGGGCGCAGACGGAGGCCGACATCCGGCGCGCGCGCGAAGAGCTGCGGCGCGAGGTGAGCGAGATCGCGACGTCGGTGGCGGAGAAGCTCATCCGCCGCAGCCTGCGCGACGAGGATCACCGGCGCATCGTGGACGACGCCATCGCGCGCATTGGACGCTAGGGCGCGATGAAGTCGCTCGCCGCCGCCAAGTCGTACGCGAAAGCACTGTTCGCGCTCGCCAAGGAGCGCAACCAGGCGGAGGCGATCGGCCGCGAGCTCGCGGGCGCGGTCGAGCAGCTGGAGCAGGAGCCCGCGGTGAAGACGCTCTTCGGACGCCCGGGCGCGGCCGCCGCCAAGCGCGGCGCCGCCGTGGAGATCGCGCGGAGCCTGGAGCTCTCCAAGCTCATGAGCGACTTCCTGGTGCTGGTGGCCACCCATGGTCGCGGCGATCAGTTCGCGGCCATCGCGGCGGCCTATCGCGACCTTCTCGACGCGGACCTCGGCCGGGTGCGCGCACGCGTGCGCACGGCGGTGGAGCTGAACCCCGACGAGCGCGCGGCGCTGTCCACGCGGCTGGCGGGCGCCCTCGGGGGCCGGAAGGTCGTCATCGAGGAGATCGTGGACAAGGAGCTGCTCGGCGGCTTCATCGCGGAGATCGGCAGCCTCATCGTGGACGGCAGCCTGGACGGACAGCTGCAAAAGATGAAAGAGCGCCTGGCGAAAGCCTAAAGAGGACCCAAGATGATCAAGGCCGGAGAGATCAGCGAAATCATCAAGCGCCAGCTGGCGGGCTTCGAGGCGGAAGTCGATCTGCAGGAGGTCGGCCGCGTCATCGAGGTCGGCGACGGCATCGCGCGCATCTACGGGCTCGAGAAGGCGATGTCGGGCGAGCTGCTGTCGTTCCCCGGCGACGTCGTGGGCATGGTCCTCAACCTCGAGCAGGACAACGTGGGCGCCGTCCTCCTCGGCGAGGACACCGGCATCAAGGAGGGCGACACCGTCAAGCGCACCACGCGCATCGCCCAGGTGCCCGTCGGTGAAGCGCTCACCGGCCGCGTCGTCAATGCGCTCGGTCTGCCCGTGGACGGCAAGGGGCCCATCGCGACCAAGGAGTTCAAGCCCATCGAACGCTACGCTCCGGGCGTCGTGGACCGCCGCTCCGTCAAGGAGCCGTTGCAGACCGGCCTCAAGGCCATCGACGCCATGATCCCCATCGGCCGCGGCCAGCGCGAGCTGATCATCGGCGACCGTGGCACCGGCAAGACCGCCATCGGCGTGGACACGATCATCAACCAGAAGGGGCAGGACGTCTTCTGTTTCTACGTCGCCATCGGCCAGAAACGCTCCACGGTGGCGCAGGTGGTGAAGATCCTCGAGGACACGGGCGCGATGAAGTACACGACCGTCGTCATCGCCTCCGCCTCGGAGCCGGCGCCGCTGCAGTACATCGCCCCCTACGCCGGGGTGACGATGGCCGAATACTTCCGCGACTCCAAGCGCCATGCGCTGTGCGTGTACGACGACCTCTCCAAGCACGCCACCGCCTACCGCCAGCTCTCGCTGCTGCTGCGCCGGCCCCCGGGCCGCGAGGCCTATCCCGGTGACGTGTTCTATCTGCACTCGCGGCTGCTCGAGCGCGCGGCGAAGCTGAACGACGCGCTCGGCGGTGGCTCGCTCACGGCGCTGCCGATCATCGAGACACAGCTCGGCGACGTGTCGGCCTATATCCCCACCAATGTCATCTCGATCACGGACGGCCAGATCTACCTGGAGTCCGATCTTTTCTACGGCGGCATCCGTCCCGCGGTGAACGTCGGCCTCTCGGTGTCGCGCGTGGGAGGATCGGCGCAGGTGAAGGCGATGCGGCAGGTGGCGGGCAAGCTGCGCCTCGATCTTGCCCAGTACCGCGAGCTGGCGGCCTTCGCCCAGTTCGGCTCCGACCTCGACCGCGCCACGCAGATGCAGCTCGCGCGCGGCGGACGGATGGTGGAGCTGCTCAAGCAGGGGCAGTACGCGCCGCTGCCGGTGGAAAAGCAGGTGGCGATCATCTACGCGGGCACGCAGGGGCTGCTCGACGACGTGCCCGTCGACGCCGTGCGCGAGTTCGAGACCTTCTTCTACGGCTGGCTCGAGCGCAAGCACCCCCAGATGCTGGGCGAGATCCGCGACAAGAAGGAGCTCACCGACGCCATGAGGGAGGCGCTGACCGCGGCCATCACCGACGCCAAGACGGAGTTCATGGCCGCCAAGGGCATCAAGGCCGCCTGAGCCCCCATGGCCACGCTGCGCGACATCCAGCGGCGGATCAAATCCGTCCAGTCCACGCAGAAGATCACGCGCGCCATGAAGCTGGTGGCGGCGGCGAAGCTGCGGCGGGCGCAGGAGCGGATCATCGCCGCGCGGCCGTACGCGGGCAAGATGGCCGAGCTGCTCGGCAACCTCGTGAGCGGCGCCGACGGTGACACCCACCCGTTGCTCGAGCAGCGCGAGGGGCCGCGCCGGCAGATCGTGATCATCACCGCCGACAAGGGGCTGGCGGGCGCCTTCAACTCCAACGTCATCCGGCGCTCGCTGGAGTTCGTGCGCGCCTCCAACACCACCGAGCTCACGCTCGTCGTCGTCGGCCGCAAGGCGCGCGATTTCTACCGGCGGCGCGACTACACGATCAAGCGCGACATGATCGGTTTCTGGGACCGGCTCGCCTTCAGTCACGCGCAGGAGCTCGCCGACTACTTCATGCAGCAGTATCTCGACAACGAGGTGGACGAGGTCCACCTCATGTACAACGAATTTCGCTCCGTGGCCTCGCAACGTCCCGTGCGCCAGCAGCTGCTGCCCATCCCGAAAGCGGAAGGGGAGCAGGAAGCGGCGGAGACCGTGGACTACATCTACGAGCCGAGCCCGGCCGCCATCCTCGGCGACCTCCTCCCGCGCCACGTGCGCATGCAGGTGTACCGCGCGCTCATGGAGTCGCTGGCGGGCGAGTACGGGGCGCGGATGACGGCCATGGAAGCGGCCACGAGGAACGCCAAGGAAATGATCGAAGTGCTGACCATCCAGTACAACAAGGCGCGCCAGGAGAAGATCACCAAGGAGCTGCTCGACATCGTGGGCGGCGCCGAGGCCCTCAAGCAAGGAGCGGAAGCATGAGCAACGGCAAGATCACGCAGGTCATCGGCCCCGTCGTCGACGTCGAGTTCGAGCCCGGGCAGCTGCCCGCCATCTATAACGCGCTCGAGGTGCAGGGCGTCAAGAACACCGACATGTTCGCGTACTCCCAGCGCCTCGTGCTCGAGGTGGCGCAGCATCTCGGCGAGAGCCAGGTGCGCACGGTGGCGATGGCGGCCACGGAAGGCCTCGCGCGCGGCATGGAGGTGAAGGACACGGGCGCGCCCATCACCGTCCCCGTGGGGCGGGAGACGCTCGGCCGCATCCTCAACTCCGTCGGCGAGCCCGTGGACAAGGGCCCCGCCATCAACACGAAGAAGAGTTACCCGATCCACCGGCCCGCCCCGCCCTTCGAGGATCAGTCCACGAAGGTGGAGATGTTCGAGACGGGCATCAAGGTCGTGGACCTGCTGGAGCCGTACACGAAAGGTGGAAAGACCGGATTGTTCGGTGGAGCAGGGGTCGGGAAGACCGTCCTCATTCAGGAGCTGATCAACAACATCGCCAAGCAACACGGCGGCATCTCGGTGTTCGCGGGCGTCGGGGAGCGCACACGCGAAGGGAATGACCTCTATCACGAGATGAAAGAGTCGGGCGTGCTCGAGAAGACCGCCCTCATCTTCGGCCAGATGACCGAGCCGCCGGGGTCGCGGCTGCGGGTGGCCCTCACGGGTCTCACCGCCGCGGAGTACTTCCGCGACGAGGAAGGCCAGGACGTGCTGCTCTTCATCGACAACATCTTCCGCTTCACGCAGGCGGGCTCCGAGGTTTCCGCGCTGCTCGGCCGCATGCCGTCCGCCGTCGGCTACCAGCCCACGCTTGGCACCGAGATGGGCCAGCTCCAGGAGCGCATCACGTCCACGAAGA
Source organism: Candidatus Rokuibacteriota bacterium (assembly GCA_046712525.1). Taxonomy (GTDB): domain Bacteria; phylum Methylomirabilota; class Methylomirabilia; order Rokubacteriales; family CSP1-6; genus JBBDXO01. Next base: position 189 of record JBKKCN010000173.1, on the reverse strand, counting down.
AGGGGTCGATCACCTCCGTGCAGGCGATCTACGTGCCTGCCGACGACATCACGGATCCCGCCCCTGCCACCGCCTTCGCCCATCTCGACGCCACCACCGTGCTCTCGCGGGCGCTCACCGAGCTCGGGATCTACCCCGCCGTCGATCCGCTCGCCTCCACCTCCCGCATCCTGGATCCGAACATCCTCG
>JBKKCN010000172.1:0-4226 GCA_046712525.1 Candidatus Rokuibacteriota bacterium | reverse complement strand
GGCCTGCGGCCGCCGTCCGAGGCGGCGCAGCGCGCGCAGCGTTTCGTCGCACCACTGCAGCAGCGCGCGGCAGCGGTGCTCGCCGAAGCTGAGTGTGATGAGCCAGTAGCGATGATCGGGATGCGAGGAGCCACGAAGGCCCTTCCTCACGGCGGCGTACCGCTCGAGTAGTGCCCGCTGTCGGCGCTGGAACTCCTCCACATGGCCCACGTTGGCCTCCGCCCCGGCGTGGGCGCCGAGGAAGAGCTTGAGGAGGAGCTCGCTGCGGAACCCTTCGTGCTTGGCCGGCGTGGCCAGCCAGCGCGCGAGCTCCTCGCGCCCGCTCGGGGTGAGCGCGTACACCTGCCGGTCCGGCTTGCCCTGCTGCCGCTCGTGCGTCCGCTCCGCCAGCCCCTCTTCCGCGAGCTGATTGAGCATCGGATAGATCTGCCCGTAACTCTCACTCCAGAAATGCGCGACCGACCCCTCGATCCGCTTCTTCAAGTCATACCCCGACCCCGCCCCCAGACTCAGCATCCCCAGCAACGCATGCGACGTCGTCTTCCCCCGCCGCCCCTTCACGTCCCTCGCCCCCGTCGTCGCCCCCCGCCCGAGCGGGACAGCCCAAAGACTTAGTCGTCGAGCTCGGAGACGAAGAGCTCGCCCTGGCGCCACACGCCCGAGAACGTGCGCCGATGCAGCGCGCAGGGACCGTAGCGGTCGAGGGCGAGCAGATGGTCGGGAGTGCCGTAACCCTTGTGGCGGGCAAAGCCGTATTCGGGGAACAGCTTGTCGGCCTCCAGCATGATGCGGTCGCGCGTGACCTTGGCGATGATGGAGGCGGCCGCCACCGTGGCGCAGCGCGCGTCGCCGTCGACGAGGTTGCGCTGCGGGCAGGGAAGGGCGGGCAGCGCCACGAAGTCCGTGATGACCAGCTCGGGCGCGATGGCGAGAGAGCGCAGCGCCTCCGCCATCGCCAGCCGCGTGGCCTGCAGGATGTTCACGCGGTCGATGGTGAGGTGATCGACGATGCCCACACCCACCGCGAGCGCGGCCCCCATGATGACGCCAAACAGCTCCTCCCGCCGATCAGCGGAGAGGAGCTTGGAGTCGCACACGCCGCGGATGCGGCGCTCGGGGGCGACGATCACCGCCGCCGCCACCACGGGCCCCGCGAGAGGACCGCGCCCCGCCTCGTCGACACCGGCCACGCGCGCCACGCCTGCGCGCCAGGCCTGCGCTTCGAACCGGTACGGCGCCGACGGGGGCGGCGTCACGCGTGCACGGGGGTCCTACTCGGTGGCGGTGGTGCTCGGAACGACGACGCGCCGCTCTTTCAGGCGGGCCGCCTTGCCGGCGAGAGAACGGAGGTAGTAGAGCTTCGAGCGCCGGACCTTCGCATGGCGCATGACCTCCACCTTCTCGACGCGCGGCGAGTGGAGGGGAAACGTGCGCTCCACGCCCACGCCGTACGAGATGCGGCGCACGGTGAACGAGGCGCGGAGGCCTTCGCCGCGCTTGCGGATGACGGTGCCCTCGAATACCTGGGTCCGCTCCTTCTCACCCTCGATGACCCTCACGTGCACGCGCACGAGATCGCCGGGGTCGAAGCCCTGGCGGTCCTTCTTGAGCTGTCCGGCTTCAACGAGTCGAATCGCGTCCATGATCCTGGTCCCTTTCTCTCTGCGCGGGCGCGTCAATTGCTGGCGGCGTCTCCCCGCGTTCGAACCGCTCGATCCACTGCCACTCCTCGCTCGACAGCTCCGCGCGCTGGAGCAGGTCCGGCCGCGCCCGCCATGTCTTCCACAGCGCCTGCCGCCGGCGCCAGCGCTCGACGCGCGCATGATCACCCGACAGCAGCACCGCCGGCACCCGCGCGCCGCGGAAGTCTTCGGGCCGCGTGTACTGCGGCGGCTCCAGCAGCCCGCTCGCGAACGACTCGCGCTCGGCGGCGCCCTCGGCGCCCAGCACGCCCGGAAGCAGCCGCGTCACCGCGTCCACCACCACCAGCGCGGGCAGCTCGCCGCCCGTGAGCACGTAGTCGCCGATCGAGATGGCGTCGTCGGCGAGCAGCTCGCTCACCCGCTCGTCCACGCCCTCGTAGCGGCCCGCGAGCAGCAGCAGGTGCGTGGCACCCGCCAGCTCGGCAGCCACCGCCTGCGTGAAAGGCCGCCCGCGCGGATCCATCAGGATCACGCGCGCGCCTGGCGTGCGCAGCTGCTCGACGGCGGCGAAGAGCGGCTCCGGCTTGAGAACCATTCCCCCGCCGCCCCCGAACTGGTAATCGTCCGTGACCCGGTGCTTACCTGCCGCGTAGTCTCGGAGATTGGCCACCCGGATGTCAACGAGCCCGCGCGCCCGCGCGCGTCCGATCATCGACTCCGACAGCGCCGGCTCCACGATGCCCGGGAAGAGCGTGACGATGTCGATCCGCATAACGCTCTGCCGCTACAGGTCCAGCAGCCCTTCCGGGGGCCGAATCACCACGCGGCCCTGCTTGAGGTCGACTTCGCGCACGATCTCCGCGACGGCGGGGATGAGGTGCTCCCGCTCCTCGTCGCCCACCACCCACAGGTCATGACCGGGCGCGGGCTCGATGCGCAGGACGCGTCCCACGTCCCTGCCCTCCTCCGTGCTCACGCGACAACCTTCGAGCTGCCACGGATAGAACTGCCCCTCCTTGAGGGGCAGCGCCTCCGTCTCCGGTACCGCGAGGAGGCGGCCCGCCAGCTGCTTGGCCGCTTCCGGCGAATCGTAGCCGTCCACCGTCACCAGCACCGCGTCGCCCTGGCGGCGGCTGCCCGTGATACGGCACGGCTGGCGCCCGCCGTTTCGCGGGTCCCACAACACGTACGTATCGCGCCGAGAGAAGCGCGAAGGATCATCGGTGAGGGGCATGACACGCACCTCGCCTCTGAGCCCGTACGCGCGCCCGATCTCGCCGACGGCGACGAGGCGGTCACTCACCATCGCGCGGATCGTCCTCAGGCCACCGGCTTCGGTGCATTCGCCATCAGCTTCTTGACCGTGTTCGAGGGCTGCGCCCCCTTGCTGATCCACAGCTCCGCCTTCGCCCGATCGATGACGACCACGGGCGGATTGGTGACCGGGTTGTAGTGCCCGATCATCTCGATGAACCGCCCGTCGCGCGGCGCGCGCGAGTCCGCCACTACCACCCGATACCGGGGCCGCTTGCTTGAACCTTCACGTCGGAGTCGAATCGATACCGCCACGTCGTCACCCCCTGAGAGTTGGAAATCCCGGCAGATTCTTCATCCGCCCCAGCTTGCCTTCCATGCCCTTGAACTGCTTCATCATCTTCCGGAGCTGCGCGTACTGCTTGAGCAGACGGTTAACGTCCTGCACCGAGGTGCCGCTGCCGCGCGCGATGCGCTGGCGCCGCGAGCCGTTGATGACGTCGGGATGCTTCCGCTCGTCCGCCGTCATCGAGGAGATGATGGCGTCGAAGCGGTCGAGGTCCGCCTGCTCCCCTTCGAGGTCCTTGGGCCCCGCGCCCTTGAGCATCTTGCCGAAGGGCAGCATGCCCATGATCTGGTCGAGGGGGCCCATCTTGCGCAGCTGCGCGAGCTGGTCGCGGAAGTCCTCCAGCGAGAAGGAGTCCTCGCGGAGCTTGCGCACCATCTCCTGCGCCTTGTCGGCGTCGACGCCCGCCTGCGCCTTTTCCACCAGCGACAGCACGTCGCCCATCCCGAGGATGCGCGAGGCGAGGCGGTCGGGATGGAAGGGCTCGAGCGCGTCCGTCTTCTCGCCCACGCCCACGAAGGCGATGGGCCGGCCCGTGACGTGGCGTACCGAGAGCGCGGCGCCGCCGCGCGAGTCGCCGTCCATCTTGGTCAGCACCACGGCGTCGATACCGACCGCTGCGTTGAACTTCTCCGCCACCGTCACGGCGTCCTGGCCCGTCATGGCGTCCACGACGAGGAGCACGTGATGCGGCATCAGGTCTTTCTTGATCGCCTTCAGCTCCTCGAGCATCACCTCGTCGATGTGCAAGCGCCCCGCGGTGTCGAGGATGAGCGGCGTGAGCCCGCGCGTGGCTGCCTCCTCGCGCGCGGCGCGACAGATCTGGAGCGGCTTCTGCGTCGCTTCGCCCACCACGGGCACGTTGATCTGCCCGCCCAGCGTGCGCAGCTGCTCGATGGCGGCGGGGCGGTAGACGTCGGCGGCGGCGAGCAGAGGGTGCTGGCCCTGCTTGGCGTACATGCGGGCGAGCTTGGCGGCAGTGG
>JBKKCN010000171.1:0-6902 GCA_046712525.1 Candidatus Rokuibacteriota bacterium | reverse complement strand
TCCCAAAGGAGCTGGTGCTTCTGCACGATCCTGAAAGAGACCGCCCGGCGGGTACGCGCGCCTGGCTGGCGCCGCCACGACGCTTCGCGATCCATCACCATCTGCGTCCCGGCTCTGACGAGGATCTGGCGCGGTTGGCGCGGATGCTCTCGGGCCGGGCGGTAGGGGTCGTCCTCGGGGGCGGAGGCGCGCGGGCCTTTGCCCACATCGGCGTCCTCCAGGCGTTCCGGGAGGCCGGAATCCCGATCGACCTCATCGGCGGCACGAGCATGGGCGCCGTCATCGCCGCGCAGTACGCGATGGGGTGGGACTTCCGCGCCATGCGCGAGGCGACTCGGCGGGCCTTCGTCGACTCGGGCTCACTCTTCGACTACACGCTGCCGCTCATGTCGCTCATCGGCGGCCTGCGGTTCGTGCGGACGCTGGCCAAGATGTTCGGCGCCAGGCACATCGAGGACCTCAGGGTGAAGTACTTCTGCGTTTCCACGAACCTCACGCGTGCCGAGCAGGTGGTCCACGAGACGGGGCTGCTGCCCCGGTGGCTCTGCGCGAGCATCACCGTGCCCGGGCTGGCACCCCCCGTGTTTCACAACGGGGACCTGCTCGTCGACGGCAGCGTGCTGAACACCGTGCCCGCCGACGTCATGCGAGGCTTCGGACGCGGGCCGGTGGTAGCCGTCGACGTCACGGCACGGGTGGACGTCGGAGCCGACGTCGCGTTTCGTGACACGCCCTCGGCGTGGCAACTGCTACGCGGACGCCTCGATCCCTTCACGGCGCGGCGCCGCGCACCGACCCTGTACAAGATCCTGCTCCGCACCACCATGCTCAGCAGCGCACAATCCGTGGAGCGGCTCAAGAACAGCGTCGATCTCTACATTCACCCGCCCGTGGAAGGCTTCGACCTGCTCGACTGGAAGGAGATGGACCGCATCGTGGAGCTCGGCTACCGTGCCGGTCGCGAGGCCGTCAGGGCGTGGCAGGGGGGCGAGCCAGGACGCGGTCGCCTGGACTGAGCCCGGCGGTCACCTCCACCCGCGAGTCGTCCCACACTCCCAGCGTGATGCGGCGGCTGTCGGGGCCGCCCGGGCCCTCCACCGCTACCACGGCGTCCTTTTTGCCGAGCGTCACGAGGTGCCGGGGAATGACCACGACCTTGTCCTTCTGCGCGACGACGATCTTCACATCGACCGTCATGCCCAATCTCAGATCCTCGCCCCCACGCGTCACCTCCAGCTTGGTCTCGAGCACCTTCATGTCGCCCATTTTCGTGATGTCGTCGGGCCGGACTTTGCGCTTGCCTACCGACTGGCCGATCTCGTAGATCGTCGCCGGGAAGACGCGGCCGGGAAAAGCGTCGGTGGTGACCTCGGCGTGCTGCCCGAGCCGCAGCTTGCCGACGTCGCTCTCGTCCACCTCGGCCTTCACGATGATCCGGCTCACGTCGGAAAGGACCATGAGCGGAATGCCGATGTCGACGGCCTCGCCGGGCTCGACCATCTTGCGCGTCACCTTGCCGTTCACGGTGCTCTCGACCGTCACCGTCGTCAGCATGGCACGCGCCCGCTCGAGCTCCGCGGTCGTTTGCGTCACGTAGCTCTCGGCCCGCTTCAGCTCGCTCTCACTCTCCAGCACCTGCGCCCACGCCGACTGTACCGTCTCGCGCTTGGCGCCGGCCTGGATCAGGCTCAGCGTCTCCTCGGCCACGCGAAGCCGCGCCCGGGCTACCTCGGCCTCGGTGGCGGCCGCGTCGTACTGCGAGCGCGCGACGTACCCGTCGCGCGCCAGCTGCTGGTAGCGGTTGCGTTCCGGTTCGGCGTTGTCGTGGCGCTGGCGCGCCTGCTCGGCCTCGGCCCGGGCGCGCGCCACCTCCTGGGGACGGGGGCCGCTCTTCACCTCCATCCAGCGCGCGCGCGCCGCCTCCAGCGCCCGGCGGGCCCGCTGCACGTCCGCGCGGGCCGTGGCCACGCGGCTGTCAGCGATCCGCATCTCGGCCACCATCTCGCGATCCTCGAAGAGGATCAGCGGCTGCCCCACCTTGACGGCGTCGCCCTCGTTGGCCAGCACCGCCTTGATACGCCCGGGGATCTTGTTGGCCAGGATGATCTCTGTCACCGGGGCCACTCGTCCGGTAGCCATGACGGTCTGTGCGATAGTGCCCAGGCTGGCCACGAACGTCGGCTCGGTCGAGCGCCGCACCCAGGTCTTCCAACCCCCCCAGCCGACGGCCCCTACCAGGAGCACGATGAGCAACGAGAAGAGGAGTCGCCGCCTCACGCGACCAGCTCGCCGTCGACGAGACTCACGCTGCGGTCGATGAAGGGATCGACACGGTGATCGTGCGTGACGATGATCACCGTGCGGCCGCCCTGCGTGGCGACGTCCCGCAGCAGGCGCATCACCTGCTCGCCGTTCTTCCAATCCAGGCTCGCGGTCGGCTCGTCGGCCAGGATCAGCGGGGGGTCCCCCGCCAGCGCCCGCGCAATGGAGACCCGCTGCTTCTGGCCACCCGACAGCTCGCGCGGCAGCATGTTGGCCCGCTCGCCCAGGCCCATCTCCTCGAGCAGCTCGCGGGCGCGCCGGCGCGCGGCGGGGCCCTCGATGCCCTTCAGCTGCAGCATCACCTCGACGTTCTCGGCCGCGGTCAGCGCCGCGAACAGGTTGGAGCTCTGGAAAATGAAGCCCATGTAACGCCGCCGTATCCGGGGCAGCTCGCGCTCGCCGAGGCCGTCCACCCGCTCGCCGCACACCGTGATCTTGCCGCTCGTGGGACGCAGGATGCAGCCCAGCATCGACAGCAACGTGGTCTTACCGCTACCTGAGGGGCCCATGATGGCCAGCATCTCCCCGGCCTCCGCGGTGAAGTTCGCCTCATGGACGGCCGTGACCTCCAGCGAGCCCTCGCGGTAGACCTTGGAGAGGTTCTCGGCCTGGACGGTGATCATGTGCGGAAGACGACCAGCGGGTCCACGTTGAGTGCCTTGCGCACCGAGACCACGGAGGCGGCCAGGCACATGCCCACCGTGAGGACGAAGATGGCGGCCATCACCTCGACCGGGATGATCACGGCGAGTCCGGTGAGCTCGATGAAGCGGGTACCCAGCAGCGTGATGCCGAGGCCGGCGATGTACCCGAGCGCGGCGTTGATGAGCGCTTGCTTGATGATGATGCCGTACACGTCCCAGTTGGTGGCGCCGATCGCCTTCAGCATGCCGAACTCGCGCAGATGCTCGACCGTCGCCGCGTAGATGGTCTGGCTCACGATGACCATGCCGACCACGATGGCCATGATCGCGGTCAGCCCGAAGCCGACACCGATGCCGGTTTCGAGGGTCCAGTACCTGCGGGTCCTCCAGCTGTAGTCGTCGGCCCGAAAGACGTCGACGTCCCTGATCCTCCGGAGGCTCGTGACCACCTCATCGGCAGTATAGCCGGGAGCGATGCGGGCGAGAATGAAGACCGTGCGCTCGGCCACCCAGGCGTCGAGCTGCTGGGCGGTACGGTAGGTGGTGAAGACATACGGGGCGGTCGTGAAGCCCCGGATACCTTCCGTGATGCCCACGACCTTGACCCGGTTCTCGTTGACCTCCACGTAGTCGCCGATACGGAGCGGGCCGAGCTTGGCAAAGGCCGACTCGTCGACGATGATGCCCTTACCCGCCTTCAGCGCCTGGATGGAGCCTTCCTTGAGGTTCCAGGGGCCGCCGATGCCGGTTTCCGGGTTGAAGCCGATGAGCTCGATGTTCTCCGAGCCGCCGTCGATCTTCTTCATGTTCGCCCACGTCAAGATGAGCTTGTCCGCCCACGCCACGCCGGGGACCTCCTTGACCTTGTTGAGCTTGCCTTCCGAGAACGGGAGGGGGAAGTCGAAGTTCGCGGAATTCTTGGAGGTGATCCAGATGTCCACCGGCGTGTTGTCGATGATGATCGAGGCATTGCGCATGAAGCCCAGGTAGATGCCGAACTGCGAGAAGACCAGGACGACCGAGAACGTCACGCCGACGAGCGTGATGACGAAGCGGGTCTTGTCGTGAAACAGGTTTTTGCGCGCGATGTCAACCATGGGTGCGCGTTGTGCCCAGTCTACGCGTCGGGGCGGCCTCGTCCTACGTTTATGTGTCGGATTTACTTACACCGTATTTCTGGTGGTTGGGCTGGCGGGGGGTGTTATTGTCGCGCCCCAATGTCCCGTCCGGCCGGCCGGCCCGCGCAGTACTTCGATTTCAGAAAGGTCGACGTCGCAGACCCCTTCTGGGTCGATCTCCAGCGCCTTCGCTACCAGGTGTACTGCGAGGAGCTCCACTTCCTCGATCCGGCGGCCTATCCCAACGGTCTGGAGAGCGACGAGTTCGACCCCTTCTCGGTCCAGATCGTGGCGGTGAACCAGGAGCAGCAGGCCGTGGCTACCATGCGCCTCGTCCGCGATTCGCACCTCGGCTTCCCGCTGGAGCGCTACGCGCCGGCGCTGTTCCCGGAGTTCGCCCGGCTCCCGCGCGACAGGACCGTCGAGATCTCGCGCCTGATCCTGGCCAGGCAATATCGCCGGCGCGCCAACGACGGGCGGTACGGGACCGGCGGCGTGGGCACGGACGGCACGGCGGCGGGCGAGCAGCGCAGCCCCCACCCCCTGATCCTGTTCGGCCTCTTTCGAGTGATGTTCGAGGAGAGTCTCAGCAGCGCTCACCAGTGGTGGCTTGCGGCCATGGAGCCGTGGCTGCAGGCGTTCCTCGGCCGCTTCGGGTTCGTCTTCACGCCCGTCGGCCAGCCCATCGAGTACTACGGCCAGGTCGTGCCCTACGCCGCCAAGATCGAGGACATCATCAAGACCGTCGCGGAGATGAAGCCGGAGGTGCTGCAGATGATAACCGGCGGCGGGGACTGAGCTCCGGTCGTGGAGACGGCCTCGATCGCCGATATCATCGCGTTCCTGTCTTCCGCCGACGCGGAGACCCTCGAGCAGATGGGCGAGGGTGCCCTGCTCGCGGCCTTCCAGTCCGCAGCCGCCGAGGTACCCGCCTATCAGGACATGCTCGCGAAGCGGGGGGTCGACCCTCTATCGGTGTCGGACCTGGCGGCGTTCCGCACCCACGCGCCCGTCCTCGACAAGGGCGTATTCGCCCAGTACGCGGTCGACCAGCTCTGCCGGCGGGGCAGCCTGAAAGAGGTCAAGGCCGTCATCCCGAGCTCGGGCTTCTCCGGCGTCTTCGCCTTCAACGTCGAGACGTACGAGAACCTCAAAGGCGACACCACGATGGCCGACCTGGCCCTCGAGTACTGTCTCCAGGTGTCGAATAAGAAGACCTTTTTGGTCAACGCGTATCCGATGGGCCTGCAGGTGCCAACGGCGATTCCGTCGACCAGCACCGGCGTCAACGCCGACGTCGCGCTGGGGATCATCAAGACCTTCGCCCCGCACTTCGAGCAGCTCGTCATCGTGAGCCAACCGCTGTTCGCGAAGAAGCTCATCGAGGACGGGCTCGAGCAAGGCGTCGACTGGTCGCACCTCCGCACCACGGTGGTCACCGGCGGAGAAGGCTTCGTGGAGAGCTGGCGCACCTATATGTCACGCCTGATAGGGATCGAGGATCCCGATCACCCCACCGGCCGCTTCGTGGGCTCGTCGTTCGGTGTCGGTGAGCTCGCCGTCAACCTTTTCCACGAGATCCCTCAGACGATGGCGATCATCCGCCGCGCCTATCGGGACCGGAGGTTTCGCACCGCCCTGCTGGGCGGTCACACGGACGCGACCCCCCAGTTCTTCGTGTACTACCCGATGCGGACTTACATCGAGGAGCTGCCCGTCGACGGCCTTCTGGGCGGGGAGCTCGCCGTATCCATGACCGGCCTCGACAACCACATGCCTTTCCTCCGCTATCGCACCGGTGACCACGTCCGCATCGTGCGTCGTCGCCGGCTGGAGTCCGTGCTCGCGGAGCACGCACCGGACCTGACGCCGCCGGACCTCAGGCTGCCCATGGTGGCCGTCTTCGGCCGGACGTCCGGGCTCCAGCTCGGTGGGCGGCGCGTGACGGCGGAGCACGTGAAGGAGGCGTTGTTCCTCGACCCGGAGGTGGCCGCGGCGAGCACGGGGTTCTTCAGGGCGACGGAGCGCGGCGGCCAGCTCCTCGTCGACGTTAAGCTGCGGTCGACCGCCGCGCCGCCGCGCTCCGACTTCGCCGATCGCCTCGTCGCCGGACTCCGGGCCGGTATCCCCGGCGTGGCTTTCGCCACGCCGAGGTTTTACGGCTTCGGCGACTTTCCGTACGAGATCACGTACGAGAGGAAGTACTCGTACCTGCCGCGCTAGGCGTCACGAGCGGTCTCCTTACCGTCCCGCGGTGCACACGGGCGGACAACCGGGGAAAATAGACCGCTGCCAGGCGCCCTCATTAAAGTGGCTCCAGCCATCCGCGAAGATGAGAATGGCGTTCTTGACCTCGTAGTCGTACGCCGCGCTCTTCCCCATCTGGTTCATGTAGTGGTCGTTGACGTCGAAGAACCAGAAGTGCTGGCTTCCGGGCATACCCGAATACTTCGAGGTCTGCACGCGCAGCGTTTCGAGCGTGCCCGCAAACGCGTCAGGGCTGGACCCCCACATCCCCGAAGTGTCGGCGCTCTCCTGCAGCGACGCCTCCACGATGAGCCCGATGTTCGTGAGCGCACGGCCCGAGTTGGTGTACGTAAACGTCGGCATGGCTCCGGTTTGCACGGCGCTCAGCAGGTGTAGCGCAGCGCGGATCGTGTACACTCGGCCGCGCCAATCCTCCCACTGCCCATTGCGGAAGTGTCCGTGTGGTCCCACGATCGTGGTCGGCGCAAATTTCGGGTGCGTCGGAGGCTTGGGGTTCAGGTACGGCAAGCTTGTGTCGAAGGCGCTGATCTCGCTGAGCGCGAAGCCCAGA
>JBKKCN010000170.1:0-10335 GCA_046712525.1 Candidatus Rokuibacteriota bacterium | reverse complement strand
GGAGCACGCGGGCGCGCCGGGGCAGATCCACGGCGGCCGCATGATGCAGTGGATCACCCAGGCAGGCACGATGGCGGCGGGGCGCGCGGCACGCGGGACGGTGGTGCTGGGCGCCATGGACGACATCGACTTCCTCCATCCCGTGCGGGTGGGCCAGATCGCCATCCTGCGCGCCCAGGTCGAGTACGTCGGCCGCACCTCGCTCGAGGTCGGGGTGCGCGTGTGGGGCGAGGACGTAACGACGGGGGCGCGCACGGTCACCCTCAACTCACATCTGGCCTTCGTCGCCGTCGACGACGAGCCGCGCCCGCGGCCGGTGGGAACCAAGATTGTCCCGCGCGACGCAGCCGAGCAGGCCGTGTACGAGGCGGCGCGCGCCCGGCGCGAGCACCGGCTCGCGCGCTTCGCGGAGAAGGCCGCGCGCGAGCGCGACGTGGAGGTCGACGACGAGGAGGTGCAGTGGCGCTTCGAGTCCGCGCGCTCCGTGTTGCCGGAGGACGCGCTCTTCGGCAACATGATGTTTCCGGGCAAGATGCTCATGGAACTGGACGAGGCGGGAGGCATCCTGTCCATGCGCTTCTGCAAGGGCTTCGTGATGACGGCGTGCGTGGACGCGATGGATTTCTACTCGCCCATCTTCACGCACGAGGTGGTGATCTTCAAAGCCGGCCTCAATTACGTGGGGACGTCGTCGCTAGAGATCGGGGTGAAGGTGCTCGCGGAGGTGCCGATGACGGGCGCGGTGCGCCACGCGTGCACGGCCTTCCTCACCTACGTCCACCTCGGCACCGACCTGCGTCCGCGCCCGTGCCGGCCCTTCCACCCCGTCACCGCCGCCGCGCGGCGGCGGGGGGGGGCGGCCCGGGTCCGGGGTGGGCGGCGGCTCGGGCGCGTGAAACGGCTGAAGGCGGCTCTCGCCCAGGAAAGAGGCTAGGCATGTCAGGTCATTCCCGGTGGTCGCAGATCAAGCGCAAGAAGGGCAAGGCCGACGTGCAGCGCGGCAAGCTCTTCTCCAAGATCCTCCGCGAGATCACCGTCGCCGCCAAGAACGGTGGCGGCGATCCCAAGGCCAACATGCGCCTGAAGGCGGCCATCGAATCCGCCAAGGAAGCGAACATGCCGGCGGACAACATCAAGCGCGCCGTGCAGAAGGGCACCGGCGAGCTGCCGGGGGAGTCGTGGGAAGAGATCCGCTACGAAGGCTATGCGGTGGGCGGGGTGGCGGTGCTCATCGACGTCCTCACGGACAACCGCAACCGCACCGCGCCTGAGATCCGGCACACCTTCGAGAAGTTCGGGGGGAACATGGGCGCCTCCGGCGCGGTGGCCTGGATGTTCGAACGCAAGGGCATCATCCTCGTCGACGCCGACAAGATCTCGGAGGACGCGCTCCTCGACAAAGCCCTCGAGGCGGGCGCCACCGACATGCGGCGCGCCGAAAAAGCTTTCGAGATCACGACTGCCCCTGCTCAAATGGACGCGGTGCGCGAGGCGCTCGCGAAGGCGGGCGCTCCCATTCTGGAAGCGCAGGTGACGTACGTGCCGCAGTCGACCGTGCGGGCGGAAGGGAAAGACGCCACGTCGGTGATCAAGCTGATCGAGGCGTTGGAGGATTTGGACGACGTTCAGTCCGTCTACGCCAACTACGACATCCCCGACGAGGTCCTCGAGGCCATCTCGGCTGCCTGAGCTTCGCGTGCTCGGCATCGACCCCGGGCTCGTGGACACGGGCTACGGGCTCATCGAGCCCGGTCCCGGTGGCATCGTCGTCGTCGCCAGCGGAGTGATCGCCACCCGGCGCGAGCTGGCCCTGGAAGCGCGCATCCATCTCATCTACGACGGCGTGCGCGCGCTCGTGGCCAAGCACGCGCCCACCCTCATCGTCCTCGAGGACCTCTACGCCGAGTACAAGTTCCCGCGCACGGCGCTGCTCATGGCCCACGCGCGCGGCGTCATCTGCCTGGCCGCGCGCCAATGCGACGTCACCCTGCTCACGCTGGCGCCCACCGTGGTCAAGCGTGCCATCGCCGCCCACGGCACCGCCACCAAGGAGCAGATCCAGCACAGCGTGCAGCGACTGCTCTCCTTGCGTGAGCTGCCGCGGCCCTCGCACGTGGCGGACGCGCTCGCGCTCGCGCTCACCGGGTTTTCGCGCGCAGGCGGACGGCTGGGATGATCGCCACGCTGTCCGGCCGCGTGCGGCGCATGCACGAGGACCGCGTGGTGCTGGAGTGCGGCGGCATCGGCTACGAGGTGTACCTGCCGCCCATCGCGCTGCGGGAGGTCGAGAAGTCCACCTCCGAAGGCGGCGCGCTGGAGCTGGTCATCTACTACCACGCCACGCGCGATCAGCCGCGGCCGGTGCTCATCGGCTTCACCTCCGATCTCGACAAAGAGTTCTTCGAGAAGCTCATCACGGTCAAGGACATCGGCCCCATGGTGGCCGCGCGCGCGCTGGCGGCGCCCGTGGGCGAGCTCGCAGCCCCCATCGCGCGCCAGGACGAGAAGTACCTGCGCGCGCTGCCGGGCATCGGGCCTCAGAAGGCCAAGAACATCGTGGCGCAGCTGCAGGCGAAGGTGGCGAAGTTCGCGCTCTCACGCGAGCCGGGGACGCCGGAAGCGGCCGCCGCCGCGCCGGTCCCCGCGGCACCGGGGACGGAGGCGCTGCGCGAGCTGGTGTGGGAGGTGCTCGTCAAGCAGCTCGGCCACCGGCCCTCGGAGGCTTCGCAGATCATCGCGGACGCCCTCAAGCGCAACCCCGGCGTGAGCTCTCCCGAGGAGCTGTTCGATGAGATTTATCGCGGGCAGGCGGCGGCGCGGGTGAGAGCGTGAGCGCGGCCGCCGCGCCCGACGAGGGCAAGATGCTGAGCCGCGTGGCCGCGCCTGAAGAGGCGCAGCTCGAGCGCCAGCTCCGCCCGCGCTCCTTCGAGGAGTACGTGGGCCAGGAGCAGGCGGTGAAGAGCCTGCGCATCTCGGTGGAGGCGGCCAAGGGCCGGAAGGAGTGCGTCGATCACGTGCTGCTGTACGGCCCTCCCGGGCTCGGCAAGACGACGCTGGCAGGCATCATCGCGAATGAGATGGGCACCAATCTCGTGACCACCTCCGGTCCCGCCATCGAGCGGGGCGCCGACCTGATGGGCATCCTGACGAATCTGGGCGCGGGCGACGTCATGTTCATCGACGAGGTGCATCGCTTGCCACGGGCGGTGGAGGAGCTCCTCTATCCCGCGATGGAGGACTTCTCGGTCAACTTCGTCATCGACAAGGGCATGCACGCGCGCACGCTGAAGTATGCGCTGCGCCCGTTCACCCTCGTCGCCGCCACCACGCGGCCGGGCATGCTGTCGGCGCCGCTACGCGAGCGCTTCGGCATCTTCCACCATCTCGACTTCTACTCCGAGCTCGAGCTCACGCGCATCGTGGTGCGCTCCGCCGACATCCTCGACACGCGCATCGAGGAGCCGGGCGCGCGGGAGATCGCGCGCCGCTCGCGCGGCACGCCCCGCATCGTCAACCGCCTCCTGCGCCGTGTGCGCGACTACGCCCAGGTGGCGGGCGGGGGCATCATCAGCGAGAAGGTGGCGCGCGACGCCCTCGAGCGCGAAGGCGTGGACGCGCGTGGTCTCGACCGTCTCGACCGGCGCTTCCTGGAGTCCATCGTGGACGTCTACGGTGGCGGCCCCGTCGGCCTGGAAGCGGTGGCGGCCACCATCAACGACGAGGCGGAGACGCTGTCGGAGATGGTCGAGCCGTACCTGCTCAAGATCGGCTTCATCGTGCGCACCCCCGCCGGCCGCCGCGCCACGCGCGCCGCCTATACCCACCTGGGCCGAAAGGCGCCCGCCGCCTCTCCGGGCGCCCAGGGCGGGTTGTTCGGGGACGAGGAGATGCGTTGAGCGAGCGCATGGTCGAGGCGCGCCCCCGCGTTGGCCGGGGGCGCCCGGCGGGGGGGGGGGTGGGGGGGGGCCCCCCCGAGCGGCGGGGGGCTGGGGGGGCCATATCGGGGCCCCCCATGTAATCAATTGAGCGACCTCGGCCGCGTCCTCATCGTCGCCGGTGTCGTGATCGCCGTGGTGGGCGTCGTGCTTCTCTTCGTGGGCCGGGTACCGTGGCTGGGCCGGTTACCGGGTGACATCCACATCGAGCGCGGCCACTGGTCCTTTCACTTCCCGATCGTCACCTCGCTGCTGCTCAGCCTGGTCCTCACCATCATTTTCTACCTGATCGGCCGCCGATGAAGGCATGGGCGAGTGCGCTCGCCCTCGTCGTCCTCTCCGCCACCACCGCCTCCGCCTCGGCGTCCGGTACCATCCGCGTGGCGCTCACGGAGAACGTGCGCACGGCCGAGCTGCGAGGGCTCGACATCGACGTCGCGGAGCTCGGCGGCTGCGAGCGGTGCCCGCGCACGGCGTGGAGGACGAGCGTGGTGCGGGCGAGCGTGGTGAACGGTTCCATCGACATCGACGGTCGTCGCGCTGCCGCCTTCCGCCTCACGAGCGAGCGACCGATCCGCTTCAACGGGCGGGACTACTCGGCGGTGGTCGACCTCATCCGCAACGGGGAAGGGCTCGCCGTCGTCAACGACGTGCCGTTCGAGGAGTACCTGGTGGGCGTGCTGCGCGCCGAGAGCTCGGAGAAGTGGCCGCTGGAGGCGCTGCGCGCGCAGGCGATCGCCGCCCGCACCTACGCCGCCTATCACCGGCTCCTGTCCGCCGCGAAGCCCTACCACATCGTGGCTTCCACCGCGCACCAGCAGTACTTCGGCCGCGTGCCCGCCGCCTCCCCCATCTGGGGCGCGGTACGCGAGACGGCGGGGCAAGTCCTGAAGTGGGAAGGCGACGTGTTCCCGGCCTTCTACCACACGGAGAGCGGTGGCTACACGGAAGACCCGCGCACGGTCTTCGCGGCGCGCAACATGCCGGGGCTCAAGCCCGTGCGCTGCGAGTTCTCGGCGGGCTCGCCGCATTACTACTGGAGCCTCGACGTGCGCCTCGCCGAGCTCAGCGAGACGCTGCGGCGGCACGACGTCTCCGTGGGCAGCATCACGTCCATCGACGTGACCGAGCGTACGCCCTCGCTGCGCGCCGCCACCGTGACCGTGCACGGCGCGCGCGGCAGCGCCCGCCTGCTCGGCAACGACTTCCGGCGCATGATCGGCTACGACCGGTTCAAGTCCACGCTTTTTGCGGTGGCCATCGACGGCGAGTGGGCGCGCTTCTCCGGCCGCGGCTACGGTCACGGGGTGGGAATGTGCCAGTGGGGTGCGAAGGGGATGGCGGAGGCCGGCTACACGGCCCGGCAGATCCTCGAGTTCTATTACCCGGGCACCACCGCCGGCGTGCTCAATGGGCGCGGGCAGTGACGGCGATCGCCTGGGCCGACTTCGAGAAGGTGGACATCCGCGTCGGCATCGTGACCGACGCCACGACGTTCCCCGAGGCGCGACGGCCCGCCTACCGGCTGTGGATCGACTTCGGCCCTCTCGGCGTCAAGCGCTCCAGCGCGCAGATCACCGCGCACTATGAGCCGGAGGCGCTCGTGGGACGGCACGTGATCGCCGTCGTCAACTTTCCGCCTCGGCAGATCGGGCCCTTCGTCTCCGACGTGCTCGTGCTCGGCGCCTACGACGACGCGGGCGAGGTGGTGCTGCTGCGCCCCGATTCGCCCGTCACCCCCGGCGCTCGGATCGGCTGACCGCGGCCTGCGGCCGCCTCGCCTCACGCCGGCGGCGGCGCGCCATGTACACTTTCCGCACATGGACGTCGCCGAGCTCGATTACGACCTGCCGCCGCACCTCATCGCGCAAACGCCCGCGGAGGCGCGCGACAGCGCCCGCCTGCTCGTGGTGGAGCGCAGCGGCGACGGGCTCGCGGACCGGACGTTCGCCGATCTGCCCGGCCTCTTGCGGCCCGGTGATTGTCTCGTGGTGAACGACTCGCGCGTCATCCCCGCCCGCGTGATGGCGCACACGGTGGAGGGTGGCGCCCCCGTCGAGCTCCTCTTCGTGGAGCCCGCCGAAGGCGGGCGCTGGCGCTCGCTGGTGAAGCCGGGCCGCCGCTGTCGGCCGGGCGCCGTACTGCACGTCGGTGGAGAACGCGGCGTGCGGCTGCGCGTGATCGGCGTCGAGGCCGACGGCACGCGGCTCGTCGAGCGGATCGGCGACGGCACGCTGGAGGCGCTGATGGACGCGCACGGGGTGCCGCCGCTGCCGCCGTACATCGCGCGCCACGCCAAGCCGGGTCCCGAGGACGGCGAGCGCTACCAGACCGTCTACGCGCGCGTACCGGGCTCCATCGCAGCGCCCACGGCCGGTCTGCATTTCACGCCGGCGCTCATCGAGCGGCTGCGCGCGCGCGGGATCGAGGTGTACGCGCTCACGCTGCACGTGGGGCCGGCGACCTTTCGCCCCATGAAACACCCCGTGGTGGAGGCGCACGTGCTGCCTGCCGAGCGCGCCGTGGTGCCGCCGGCGACGGCGCACGCGGTGAGTGCGGCGAAGGCGGCAGGGCGTCGCGTGATCGCGGTGGGCACCACCGTCACGCGGGCGCTCGAGAGCGCCGCCGCCGGGGGCGGCGTGCGCGCGATGGAGGGCGCGGCGGACGTGTTCATCACGCCCGGCCATCGCTTCCGCGTCGTGGACGGCCTCGTGACCAACTTCCACCTGCCGCGCACCACGCTGCTCGTCCTCGCGGCCGCCTTCGCGGGCCGCGAGCGTCTGCTCGCCGCCTACGCCCACGCCGTGCGCGCCCGCTACCGCTTCTATTCGTACGGCGACGCCATGCTGATCCTGTGAGCGCGCTCGCCTTCGAGCTGCTGGCGACCGACGGCGCCGCGCGCCGGGGGCGCGTGACGACGGGCCACGCCACCATCGAGACGCCCGTCTTCATGCCGGTGGGCACGCTGGCGTCGGTGAAAAGTCTGACCCCTGCAGATCTGGAGGGGGCGGGCGCGTCCGTCATTCTGGGCAACACCTATCACCTGATGCTGAGGCCTGGTCACGAGCTGATCCGCGAGATGGGCGGGCTGCATCGCTTCATGAGCTGGAAGCGGGCCATCCTCACCGACTCGGGTGGCTTCCAGGTGTTCAGCCTCGCCAAGCTGCGCAAGATCACCGAGGAAGGCGTGCGCTTCCGCTCGCCGGTGAACGGCGATCTGCACCTGCTGTCGCCCGAAGGCGCCATCGAGATCCAGCACGCCCTCGGAGCCGACATCATCCACCCCCTCGACGAGTGCCTGGCCTTTCCCGCCACCCGCGAGGCCACCGAGGGCTCGCTCGCCCTCACGCTGCGCTGGGCGCGCCGCTCGCTGCTGGCGCACCGGGCGCGCGAGGGCTCCGCGCGCCAGGCGCTCTTCGGCATCGTGCAGGGAGGGAGCTACGAGGACCTCCGCGCGCGCGCGGTGGAGGAGACGGTTGCGCTCGGCTTCGACGGCTACGCCATCGGCGGCATGGCGGTGGGAGAGCCGAAGCCGGACATGCTCGCGCTCACGGCCGGCGTGGCGGCGCGGCTGCCGCGCGACCGCCCGCGCTACCTCATGGGCGTGGGCAAGCCGGAGGATCTCGTGGAAGCGGTGGCGCGCGGCGTCGACATGTTCGACTGCGTGCTGCCCACGCGCAACGCCCGCAACGGCCAGGCCTTCACGTCGGAGGGACCGCTCACCATCAAGCAGGCGCGCTACACGCGCGATCCGGCGCCCCTCGACGCCGCCTGCGCGTGCGAGGCGTGCCGCAACTTCTCGCGGGCGTACCTGCGCCACCTCTTCATGGCCAACGAGCTGCTCGCGTACCGCCTGCTCTCGCTCCACAACGTCCACTTCTTCGTGGGACTCATGGCCGCCATGCGCGACGCCATCACCGCGGGCGCTTTCGAGCCATTCCGCGCGCGCTTTTTGTCGCGTTATGCAGTATCATCCGCTGATGTTTCGCCCGATCTCGTCGCTAATCACGTCCCACGCACGGAGGCTTGAGCGCGCATGAACGTCGCCTACGCTGCCGACGTCGCCTACGCCATGGGCCCCTCACCGGGCGGGAGCGGCGGTGGCATGTCGCAGACGCTGCCCACGCTTGTCATGTTCGGTGCGATGTTCGCCATCTTCTACTTCCTGATGATTCGGCCGCAGCAGAAGACGAAGCAGGAGCGGGCGCGCATGCTCGCCGCCGTCAAGAGAGGCGACCGCGTGGTGACGACGAGCGGCCTGCACGGCACCGTGACGAACCTGTCCGAGCAGACGGTGACGCTGCGCGTGGGCGACCAGGTGAAGCTCGAGTTCGACCGCGTCGCCATCGGCCGCGTGGTGGAGGTCCAGGGCGACAAGGATGCGTAGGAATCTCTGGGTTCGGGTCGCCATCGTCGTGCTCGTCGTGCTCGGCTCCATCTGGTACCTCTACCCGCCGCAGAAGACGATCAACCTCGGCCTCGACCTCCAGGGGGGCATCCATCTCGTCCTCGGTGTGGAGACGGCGAAGGCCATCGCGAGCCAGACCGACCGCATCGCGGAGGATTTCAAGAACGGACTCGAGCGCAAGGGCGTCGGCCTCAAGCGTGTCGCGCGCGACACCGAGTCCTCCTTCACCGTCGAGCTCGCCTCGCCGCAGACGTGGAACGACGCCCTCACCGTCGTCAACGAGTTCGGCAGCGCCTGGGAGCTGCGCAGCCAGGACCAGGCCGCCGGCCGCTTCACGGTGGCGATGACGGCGTCCGAGCGCCGCCGGGTGGAGGACTTTTCCGTGCGGCAGGGTCTGGAGACGATTCGCAACCGCGTCGACCAGTTCGGCGTGGCGGAGCCCACCATCACCCGTCAGGGCGAAGACCGCATCCTCATCCAGCTCCCGGGCGTGCAGGATCCCGAGCGGGCGAAGGCCCTCATCGGCAAGACAGCCCTCCTCGAGTTCAAGCTCGTCGCCGATAACGTCTCCCCGGACGACGTCGCGCAGGGCCGCGCGCCCGAAGGCTACGAGAGCATCTTCCAGCGCCGTGTCGACAAAGAGACGAAGGTCGAGCGCAAGGTGCCCTACGTGGTGACCAAGCGCGCCCTGCTCACGGGCGCCGAGCTCACGCGGGCGGAGGTGCAGGCCGATCCCAACTCGCAGGGCAACTGGCAGGTGTCCATCGAGTTCACCCCCACCGGCACACGCATCTTCGGCCAGATCACCGAGCAGAACGTGGGCAAGCAGCTCGCCATCGTCCTCGACGGCAACCTCTACTCGGCGCCCCGCATCAACGAGCGCATCCCGGGCGGGCGCGCCGTCATCACCGGACAGTTCTCGGTCGACGACGCCCGCGACCTCGCCATCGTCCTGCGCGCGGGCGCGCTGCCGGCGCCGGTGACGATCCTCGAGGAGCGCACGGTGGGGCCCTCCCTCGGCGCCGACTCCATCCGCCGCGGCATCATCGCCATCCTCGCCTCCGCCGCCCTCGTCTTCATCTTCATGCTCGTCTACTACCGGCTCTCCGGCCTCATCGCCGACGTGGCCCTCGTCCTCAACCTCCTCATTCTCCTTGCCGCCATGGCGGCCTTCCACGCCACCCTCACGCTGCCGGGCATCGCGGGCATCGCCCTCACCATCGGCATGGCGGTGGACACCAACGTGCTGATCTTCGAGCGCATCCGCGAGGAGCTGCGGGTGGGGAAGTCGCCCCGCTCCGCCATCGAGGCCGGGTTCAGCCGCGCCTTCCGTACCATCATCGACACGCACGTCACGGTGCTGGTGACGGCGGCCATCCTCTATAACTTCGGCACCGGACCGGTGAAGGGCTTCGCGGTCTCGCTGTTCGTCGGACTCACCGCCAGTCTCTTCACAGCCGTCTTCTTCACCCGTCTCCTCTTCGACGTCGTCTACATGGGGCGGCGGAAGGTGGCGGCGATCTCCATATGATCCAGCTCTTCCGCAATCCGAACTGGGACTTCATCGGCAAGCGGCGATGGGCGTACGTCATCTCCGCCATCTTCATCGGCATCGGGCTCATCTCGCTCGCCGTCAAGGGTGGCCTGCCGTACGACGTCGACTTTGCGGGGGGCACCCTCGTGCAGGTGCGCTTCGAGAAGCCACCCGCCGTCCCCGCCCTCCGCGCCAGCCTCGCGCGCGTGGGGCTGGGGGAGGGCACCATCCAGCAGTTCGGCGATCCGCAGGAGTTCATCATCCGCCTGCCCCTTGCGCCCAGCGGCGCGCAGGAGACGAAGAAGCAGGTGGCGGGCGCCCTCGGTGCCGATCCCGCCCTCGGCAAGTTCGAGATCCGCCGGGTGGAGTTCGTGGGGCCCAAGGTGGGCCGCGAGCTGCAGATGCAGGCGGTGTGGGCGATCCTCGTCAGCCTCGGCGGCATCCTGCTCTACATCGCG
>JBKKCN010000169.1:0-17342 GCA_046712525.1 Candidatus Rokuibacteriota bacterium | reverse complement strand
CGCTCGTCGGACAGCACGGGTTGCGGCTCCGCCGCCCTCACGATCGGCTTGAGCGCAGACACGTCGCCTTCCCGCACGCTCACGACCATTCCCACGCGCTCGCCGCCCTTCAGTGACGCGACGACGCGCTGCCCGGGAGCGAGGGCGAGGTGGTCGGGGATGCGGTACGAGAACGGGTGCGCGATGGGCACGTCGAAGGCGACGTCGGCGACGCGCGCCACGATCACGGGGTTCTGCGCTGGTCGTACTCCCGCTTGGCGAGCTTGAGGTCGTCCCACGCCATCCGCTTGTATTCCTGGCCCGGATTGCGGAGGAGAAAGGCTGGATGGAAGGTCGGCACCAGCACCGCGTCGCCGTACGGATGCAGGCGTCCGCGCAGGCGACCGATGGTCTCCTTCGTCTTGAGCAACGCCTGCGTAGCCACGCTGCCAAGGGCAAGGATGACCTTGGGCTGGATGGCGGCGAGTTGCTCGGCGAGGAAGGGCGCGCACGCGGCGAGCTCGTCCGGCTCCGGGTTGCGATTGCCGGGCGGCCGGCACTTGACCGTGTTGCAGATGTAGACGTCGTCGCGCGAGAGATCGACGGAGGCGAGCATCTTCGTGAGGAGCTGACCGGCGCGCCCCACGAAGGGCAGGCCCTGCGCGTCCTCGTCCGCACCGGGACCCTCGCCGATCACGACGAGGTCCGCCTGCGGATTGCCGGAGCCGAACACGATCGAGTTGCGGCCGTCGCACAGCTTGCATGCCCGGCAGCCCTGCAGCCGCTTTTCCTGATCGCGCAGCGCCTGCCCCGGACCCAGCAAGTATTCTCCTGCGAGTGCCACCGACTCGACACCCATGTCGCGATGAAAGCGCAGCGTCGACGCCAGTGCCGACAGCGCGTCCGCGAGGGCGTCGCGCTCGGATTTGACCGCATGAGGAGCGTCGACGGGCCCCCCAAGCCCCCCGACGCTCATCGACTGGCCTTGTTCGATGCTCCCGTTGAGGCCGCCGTGCGCAACGTGAGCACGTGGCTCAGAATGGCGTCCGCCACCGCGCCTTTCGGCATGCGCGGCAGCGCGCGCGAGCCGCCCCAGCGGTCGATGAGCAGGACCTCGTTGTCGTCGGCGTCGAAGCCGATCTCTCGGCGGCTGACGTCGTTGGCCACGAGGAGATCGATGCCCTTGCTCTCGAGCTTGGCGCGCGCGTTGGCCGCCACGTCGTTCGTCTCCGCCGCGAAGCCGACTATGAAAGCGCCCGTGCGCCGCGCCGCCACCTCGGCAAGAATATCGGGATTCGGCGTGAGTGCGAGCGTGAGGTCCCTCTTTCCCTTGATCTTTATATCTGAGGGTTTGATCGCTCTGTAATCCGCGACCGCGGCGGCCTTGATGACCACGGAGGCGCCACCGAGGTGGTGCAGCACCGCTTCACGCATCTCCTCCGCCGTCTGCACGGGCACGAACACCGCGCCGGCGGGGGGCGTGAGCGCGGTGGGGCCGGAGATGAGGATGACGTGAGCGCCGCGCCGGAGGGCGGCGGTGGCCAGACCGTACCCCATCTTGCCGGAGGAGCGGTTGGAGATGTACCGGACGGGGTCGATGGGCTCGCGCGTGGGCCCCGCCGTGATGACGAGGCGGTCGCCCGCGAGGTCGCGCGCGGGCGCCAGCGCGCGCACGAGCGCTTCCACGATGACGTCCACCTCGGGCAGGCGGCCCTGCGCGTTGAGGCCGGAGGCGAGGGCGCCGCGCTCGGGCTCGATCACGGTGACGCCGCGCCCGCGCAGGGTGGCCACGTTGGCGGCCACCGCGGGGTGCTCCCACATGCCGCCGTCCATGGCGGGCGCCATCACCACCGGCGCCCGCGCGGCGAGGAGCAGCGTGGTGAGAAAATCGTCCGCGACCCCGTGCGCCGCCTTCGCGAGCACGTTGGCGGTGGCGGGCGCCACCAGCACGGCGGCCGCCCGCTCCGCGAGCGCCACGTGCTCCACGGCCTCGGGACTCTGAGGGTCGAAGAGGTTGCTGAGCACGGGCCTGCCCGAGAGCGTGCGGAAGGTGAGCGGTCCCACGAATTCGCGCGCATGCTCGGACAGGCAGACGGTGACGGAGGCGCCCCCACGCGTCAGCTCGCGGAGCAGGTACACCGCCTTGTAAGCGGCGATCGACCCCGTGACGCCGAGGATCAGCTCGCGCCCCTGCAGCGGCGAGGTCATCCCTTCGGGATCTCGGCCTCGTCCTTCACGCGGTACTCGACCTTGGAGGCGGCGATCTCCTCGAGGGCGCCGCTCGTCGGCTTCTTGTGCTTGCTCTCCACGCGCGGCGGTGCCCCGCGGTTGAGCTGGCGGGCGCGCTTGGCGGAGAGCACCACCAGCATGTAGCGGTTGGACACCTTGTTGAGCGCGGATTCCAGTGAAGGGAACGCCATCAGTTGGGGACCTCCAGGTCGGGAAAGGTGAGACGGAGGCGCGAGATGCGACAGCGCTCCGCTTGGATGACGGAGGCGAGCTGCTCGATCGCCTCCTTGACGTCACGGTTGACGATGAGGTAGTCGTACTCCTTCCACAGCGCGATCTCTTCCTGCCCGCGCGCCAGACGTCGCGCGATCTCGCTGTCCGGATCCGAGCGCCGCTCGCGCAGGCGCTGCTCGAGCTCGGCGAGCGACGGCGCCACGATGAACACGAGCACCGCTTCCGGGTACCGTGCGCGCAGCTGCGCGGCCCCCTGTGTGTCGATGTCGAGCAGGACGTCGTAGCCGTTCCGCAGGGCGGCCTCCAGCGCCGGCGCCGGGGTGCCGTACAGGTGCGTGTGCACCTTGGCCCACTCCGCGAACTCGCCCGCATCCAGCATGGCGCGGAAGCGCGGCTCAGACACGAAATGGAAGTCGGTGCCGTCCACCTCGCCCGGCCGTGGCGCCCGCGTCGTGTAGGACACCGAGTACGCGAGTTCGGGCAGGCGCAGGCGCATCTCGCGACACAGCGTGGTCTTGCCGGCGCCGGAAGGCGCGGACACCACGAAGAGCGTGCCGCGGCGGCTAATCACCGGCGCTGCCCCGCTCCGGTCCCAGCCGCTGCGCGAGGGTGGCGGGCTCGAGAGAGGACAGGATCAGGTGATCGCTGCCGGTGACGATGACGGCGCGCGTGCGCCGGCCGTTGGTGGCGTCCACGAGCTTGGTGCTTCCCTTGGCGCTCTCGATGAGCCGCTTCACGGGCAGCGAGTCGAGGGCGACGATGGCGACGATGTGACTGGCGACGACGACGTTGCCGTGACCGACGTTCACCAGCCGCGGCGGCGCGCCGTTGTGCTTACTCAAGATTCTGGACCTGCTCGCGGATCTTCTCCAGGGCGGACTTGGCCCCGAGCGCCGCCTGGCTCATCTCGAGATCGTCCGCCTTCGAACCTACCGTGTTGACCTCGCGGTTCAGCTCCTGCAGCAGGAAGTCGAGCTGGCGGCCGACGGAGCCGCCCTTGTCGAGCAGGAGTGTGAATTCACCCAGATGAGCGTGCAGTCGCGCCAGCTCCTCCGTGATGTCGGTCTTGTCCGCCCAGATGGCGGCCTCCGCCAGAAGGCGCCCGTCGTCGATGGGCGTGTCCGCCAGCAGCGAGCGCAGGCGCTCGCGCAGCCGCTCTTCCTTGCGCGCCGCTGCCGCGGGCGCGCGCGAGGCCATGACCGTCACGTGCGCGGCGAGCTCCGTGTGGAGGCTCCGCAGCTCGCGCTCGAGGTGCTCGCCTTCGGCGGTGCGGCGCGCCACCAGCTCGTCGAGCGCGCGCGTGAGAGCATCCGCGAGCACCGGCCACGGCGCCGCGGGCTCCGCGGGCTCTCCGTCTGCAAGACGTGCCACCCCCCCGCGCTCCATCACCCACGCCAGCGTCACCTCACCGGCGATACCGAGCTCGGCTCCGAGGGCACGCGCGCGCGCTACGTACTCGCGAGCGAGCTCCGTGTCGATGGCGAGGCGGTGTGAGGAGGGGCCGGCGACGGGCGTGAGCTGGACGGCGACGTCGATGCGGCCCCGCTCCACGCGCGACTGCACGACGCGGCGCGCCTCCATCTCGAGTGCGCTGAGCGCTCGCGGAAGCCTCAATGCGATATCGAGATGCCGGTGGTTGACCGAGCGCGCCTCCACCGTCACGACAATTGCCTCGCCGCTGACCTCGGCCCGCCCGAATCCCGTCATGCTTCGGATCATTAGGAAGGCCCACAGCATCGCCGAAATTCGCTGTAGTGTCAATATGTTGCGGTTGACAGTGGCGCTCCGCCGAGCGTAAACTTAGCCCGCTATCGACCGGGGAGTCGTCCGGATGCTCCCGCAATTCAAGGAGGATCGCCCCATGACCTGGACTCGCCGCCACTTTCTTGCCGCCGCCGGCTCGGCCGCCATCGTCACCGCCGGCCGGCCCCGCGCAACGCGCGCGCAGGGCGGCAAGTCCATGACCGTCGCCCACAGCGTCTCCACCTTCGTCTACGGCCAGCATCTCGTGGCGAGAGAGAAGAAGTACTTCGACGAGGAGGGCGTGTCCGTGCCGGGCTTTCTCGTGCCGGGCGGGGGAGCGCGCGTCATCAACGCGGTCACAGCAGGCCAGGCGCAGTTCGGCCTCGGCGACTCCAATCATCCGCTGAAGGCCACGGAGAAGGGCCGCGACACCGTCATGCTCTTCACCACCGACACGCGCTGCAGCTACGCCAACATCTGCGTGCGCAAGGATCTCCACGACAAGGGCGTGAAGTCGGTGGAGGCGCTTGCGGACGCCAAGCTCGTGGGGCGCAAGGCCGTGATCGCCGCCACCGCCATCGGCTCCGGGACGTACGTGTACGGGCAGTACGTGCTCAAGCAGACGAAGGCCGCGGACGGCAAGACGGTGAACGAGCACGTGGAGTGGGTGGGCGGCGGCGCCTCCACCACGATGCTCGGTGGCCTCAAGGCCGGCAAGTTCGACGCCATCATGGTGGTTCCGGAGTGGCAGTGGGCGGCGGAGGAAGAAGGCTTCGGCAAGGTGATCTACGACGTGCAGGACGAGAAGGCGTGGAAACGCGTCTTCGGTGGCAACATCCCGGTTACCGTCGGCTACACGCTGCGGGAGACGATCGAGAAGTCGCCCGACCTCGTGCAGGCATATGTGAATGCGAATTACCGCGCGCAGCAGTGGATCCGCCGCGCCAAGGACGAGGAAGTGGTGGAGCTGTTGCACAAGCCGTACATGGACACCTTCAGCCGCGACGTCGTGCTGAAGTCGGTGAAGTACTACAAGACGATCTTCGACTGGGACTTCGTCATCGACGAGAAGGACTACGACAACGGAATGAAGATTTTTGTTCCAGTCGCGATAGACAAGCCGCTGCCGTTCGCGAAGGTGGTCGACCTCTCCTTCCTCCGCAAGGCGCAGGCGAAGTACAAGTCCTGAGCACACGGCGCGCGCGCATCGTCGTCCGGGACCTCGACAAGACCTTCTCCGAGGGAGGCCGCGAGGTGCCGGCGGTGTCGCGCGTGTCGTTCGAGGTCTTGCACCAGGAGTTCGTGGCCATCGTGGGCCCCTCCGGCTGCGGCAAGTCCACCATCCTCAACATGATCGGCGGCCTCGTGCCGCCCTCGGGCGGCGTCGTGGAGATCGACGGCGCCGCGGTCACGGGCGCCGCTCCCCCGCACGTCGGCTATGTCTTCCAGAAGGACACCGTGTTTCCGTGGCGTACCGTCGCCCGCAACATTGCGCTCGGTCTCGAGTACCGCGGGGTGGCCGCCGCCGAGCGCGAGCGGCGCGTGCGCGAGGCGGTGGCGCTCGCGGGGCTGGAAGGCTTCGAGGAGGCGTTCCCCGCCACGCTGTCGGGCGGCATGCGGCAGCGCGTCGCCCTCATGCGAACGCTCGTGGTGGAACCCGAGATACTGCTGATGGACGAGCCCTTCGGCGCTCTCGACACGCATACGAAGATCACCCTGCACGATGAGCTGCTGCGGCTGTGGGAAGAGCGCCACCAGACGGTGGTGTTCGTGACCCACGACCTTTCGGAGGCCATCACGCTCGCCGACCGCATCGTGGTGATGACGCGCCGTCCCGGCCGGGTGAAGCTCGTCCACACCGTGAAGCTGCCGCGCCCGCGCGACGTCATCAAGTTGCGCGAGAGCCGGGAGTACGCGGAGGAGTACGGGCGGGTGTGGCACGTGCTCGGCGAGGAGTTCGCGGGGACACGCACGTGAAGGCGGATGCGGACCGCGTGCGCGTGTGGGCGTGGCGCATCGCGATCTTCGTCGTCCTCATCGCGGGCTGGGAGTGGTTGACGGGCATCAAGGCCGTTTCGCGAACGCCCGGCCTCTACTGGATCGATCCCTTCTTCATCAGCCGGCCCTCCGCCATCGCCAAGCGCTTCGTCTACCTCGCCTCGGGCCAGGTGCGGCTGTCCATCTGGCAGATGGCGCTCTCCACCGTGCAGTCGACGGTGTGGGGATTCCTCGTGGGGGTCTCCACGGGCTTCGTGGCCGGTCTCGTGCTCGGCCGCAACGACCGCCTCGCGCGCATCCTGGAGCCGTACATCATCGCCTTCAACTCGTTACCGCGCATCGCGCTCGTGCCACTCATCACGATGATCTTCGGCTTCGGCATCGTGGCCAAGATCGTGCTCGCGTGGACGATCGTGTTCTTCATCGTCTTCTTCAACACCTTTCAGGGCACGCGCTCGGTGGACGCCGATCTCGTCCACGCCGCCCGCTTCCTGGGCGGCGGGGATCGTCAGATCATGCGCACCGTGATCGTGCCCTCCGCGCTCGCGTGGACGTTTGCCTCCCTCACCCCGTCCATCTCCTTCGCGCTCATCGGGGTGGTGGTGGGCGAGTTCCTCGGCGGGGAGTCGGGCGGCGGGCTCGGGTACCTGATCATCCAGTCGCTGGGCACGCTGAACGCGGCGGACATGATGGTCGCCCTCGTGACCCTCGGCGTCATCGGCATCGTGATGGCGCTCGGCATCAAGCAGGTGGAGCGGCGGCTCCTGCGCTGGCGCCCCGAGTACCGGGCGCGCGCGTGACGCGCTGGGCGTTCATCCTCACCGCCGTCCTCATCGCCGGCGGCGTGGCCGCGGTATGGTGGGCGCGCCTGCGCGGGAAGTCGGGCTCGCGCGGGTCCGTGCTGGTGAGCGTGCTCTCGGGCTGGCTCGCGGCCTACGTGCTGTGGAGCCTGGCGGGCGGCCTCGCCGCGCGTTACGGCGTGCTCACGACGTACAACGGGCCGCTCTTCGCCGCCGTGGCGGTGGTGGCGGGCACGTGGCAGTATCACACGCAGGTGCGCCAGGGTCGCGAGCGGGGACTCACCATCTTCGTGGCCGCGCAGCTCGTGTGGCTCGTCGTCGTCATCGTGCAGAACGGCGTGCTGGGCCCGTGAGCGCGCATTCTCACCTACGGGTGAGGCGACGCTGATCAACTCCTGCTGCCCGGCTTGACCGCCTCGCTGCCCGTCTTGCAGAGCGGGCATTCCTCCGGCGTATAGGTCGCCGCCTTGATGGTGGCGAGTGCGGCACGCTTGACGTCGAAAGCGGCGGTGCCGCCGCTGCGGTCGATCAGCGAGCCCACGCCCACCACCACCCCGCCGTGCTCCTTCACGCAGTGCACGACCTCTCGCGTCGACCCTCCGGTGGTGATGACGTCCTCCACGACCACGCAACGCTCGCCGTGCGCGAGGGTGAAGCCGCGGCGCAGGCGCATCAGGCCGTTCTCGCGCTCGCTGAACAGCGCGCGAGCGCCGAGCGCGCGCGCCACCTCGTGTGCGACGAGGATGCCACCGATGGCCGGAGCCACCACTACGGCCGGCGCGTCGCCGCTGAATGTCGCCGCCAGCGCTTCCCCGAGGGCGGCTGCGTGCACCGGATACTGCAGGACGAGCGCGGACTGTAGATAGACGTCGGAGTGCAGGCCCGACGTCAGCTTGAAGTGGCCGCGCATGAGGGCGCCCGTCTTCTCATAGAGGGCTAACGTCTCGCGCTCGGTCATCGATGTCGTCATGGTCCCCCATGATATGTCACCCCGTCTGCGCGCCGCCCGCGGGGGCCGCCGCGTCACCGCCGCCCCGGCGAATTGGCGCCGGCATGTCACAACGCCTCCCTAGATGTCAGCCATGACGCAGCGCGCTCCGGTCCGTTGACACTATTGGGGCGCTTTCACCACACAGAGGTGTGGCAGCCGTGTTGCACCTCAACGCCACGCTGCGGGCGCCGGCCGTCGAGCCGGTGTGGCCGCACGGGAGGCGTTCGTGATGGGGAAGGTGATGGTCGTCGATGACGCCGTGTCGGAGCTCAGACTCATGGAATCGATCCTCAAAGGCGCCGGCCATCAGGTCGTCTCCTTCGTCGACGGCGACCAGCTCGAAGACAAGTGTACGAAGGAACACCCCGATCTCGTCCTTCTCGACATCGTGATGCCCAAGCGCAACGGCTACGAGATTCTCCGCGCTCTCAAGAAGGACGAGCGTACGCGCACGACACCCGTAGTGCTCGTGAGCTCGAAAAACCAGGAGAGTGATCGCGTGTGGGGCAAGCGACAGGGCGCCGACGATTACCTGGCCAAGCCCTTTACCTCGGATCAGCTCCTCAACATGGTGGGGCGGTTTGTCCGCTGACCCCGCGGTCGATGCCGGCGTCGCCTCTTCCGCTTCACCCGTACCCCCCGAGCCCACAACGAACCGGCGCGCGCGCCGCGCCTGCCTGTTCATGCTCGGCGATCGCGCGTATGCCGTCGACGTGCGCGACGCGCGTGAGGTCGTGACGTTGGACGGGTATACGCGGATTCCCGGTGCGCCCGCCGCCGTCGTGGGTGTCTTCAACCTGCGGGGCACCGTGCTACCCCTGGTGGAGGCGCGACCGCTTCTCGGGCATGCGGCCACGATGCCGGTGGCGGGCACCGCGGCAGTCGTTCTCGCCGCCCGGTCCTGGCGTGCTGCCGTCGCCATCGACCGCGTGTTGGGGCTCGACTGGTTCGATGACGTCACGCTGGGTCCCAGCCTCAGTCCCTTCGCCACCGGCACCTTCGCGCACGGCGACAGCGACACCATCACGCTCCTCGATGCCGATCGGCTGCTGGCGGCGTTGCGGGAGGCCTGGACGTCCCCCTCCTTCGACACCTCAGAGGTTTGACCATGGAACGACGACGCTTTCTCCATCTCCTCGGTGGCATGGCACCCGCACTGCTCGGCACGCGCGCGTGGGCCCAGGCCCCGGCCGCGCGCGCCGCCGCCACCGGCGTCCCCGGCGTCACGACCACGGACATCCGCGTGGGGATGAGCGCCGCGTTCAAGAAGACGGCGGCGGGTCTGGGCACGGAGCTGTACCGCGGCGCGCAGGCGTACTACGAGGACGTGAACGCGCGCGGCGGCGTCAACGGCCGCAACCTCTCCGTCGTCGCCCTCGACGACTCCTATGAGCCGCTGCCATGCATAAAGAACACAATCCAGCTCATCGACAAGGAGGGGGTTTTCTTCCTGTCGAACTACGTGGGCACGCCGACGCTCACGCGCGCGCTGCCCGTCATCAAGCGGTACGGCGACGCGGGCGTCGTGCTCGTGGGCAACTTCACGGGGGCGCAGCCACAGCGCGAGGCACCTTACGGAGAATACGTCTTCAACATCCGCGCCTCCTACCGGCAGGAGATGATGGCGCTCGTCGACCGCTTCTGGCAGGCGGGCGCGCGCAACTTCGGCGTCTACTACCAGATCGACGCCTACGGACGCAGCGGCACCGACGGCGTCGCGCGCGGGCTGGCCCAGCGTGGCGCCAAGATCGTGGCGGAGGCGACCTACCCGCGCGGCGCGAAGTTCGAGCAGGACGCGAGCCCCGCCGTGAATGCGCTGCGCAAGGCGGGCGCGGACGTGGTGCTGTGCACGGGGGCCTACCAGGGGTGTGGCGCCTTCGTGAAGACGGCACGCGACCTCGGCTGGCCCGTGCCCATCTCCAACGTGTCGTTCGTGGGCTCCGACGCCATGCTTGCCCTGCTCGTCAAACACAGCAAGGTCACCGGGCGCGACTATACGCGTGCCCTCATCAACTCGCAGGTGGTGCCCAGCTACGACGACCTCAGCCTGCCCGCTGTCGTCGAGTACCGGGCGCTGATGGACCGGCACAGCCCCATGGTGCCCGAGGCGCTGCGCGATGCCACCTACGTCCCCCAGCGCTACAGCTTCATCAGCCTGGAAGGCTTCATCAACGCCAAGGTCGTGGTGGAAGGACTCAAGCGGGCAGGGGCGGCGCCCACGCGCGCCGGCTTCCGCCAGGCGCTGGAGTCGCTGCGGGCTTTCGACCTCGGCATCGGCGCGCCGCTCACGTTCGGGCCCGAGCGGCACCAGGGCCTCGACTCCGTCTACTTCACCCGCATCGAGGGTGATCGCTGGGTTCCTGTCGCCGATTGGACGGCGGCCGTGTCCGCCTAGGGGAGAGGGCCATGAAGAAGCCGCGCGCACGATTCGGACTGTTGCCGAAGATCATCCTGTTCCTGGTCGCCGTGCTCATCCCGCTCGCCGCCGTCACGTGGTATGTGTCCGTGCGGACGCTGCGCGAGCGAATGACCGAGGAGTTCACCTCCAAGGGCACCGCCATCGCCAACAGCCTCGCGAGCTCGGGGGTGGATCTCGTGCTCACGCGCGACGCCTCCACCGTACAGGCGCTCGTCGACCAGTTCGTGTCGATCAGCGGCGTCGCCTACGTCATGGTGTACGACCCGCAGAACACGCTCATCGCGCACACCTTTCACCCGTTGGTGCCGGTGGGGCTGCTCGAGAAGAACCTCGTCCCCGGCGACGCCCCCAAGCAGGTGCGCGACATCGTGTACGAGCATCCCGTGACGGCCGTCCCGCAGCAGATCATCGACATCGGCGTCCCCATGCTGGGCGGCCAGCTCGGCACCGTGCGCGTGGGCATGGACCGCTCCATCATTGCCGCGGCCGCCGCACAATCGGGCTGGTACCTCTTCGCCGTCTTCGGCGGCGTGGCTATCGTCGCCGTGGTGGCGGGCGCCGTCTTCGCCCGCCGCGTGACGAAGCCGGTGGGCGAAATCGTCCGCATCGCGCAGCAGGTGGGCCGCGGCGATTTCTCGGAGACCCTCACCGTGCACCGGCGGGACGAGATCGGGCAGCTCGCGGACACCTTCAACGAGTCGGTGGTGCGGCTGCGCTCGCAGGTGCTCACGGAAACCGAGCGCGACGAGGAGCGGGCCCGGCGCGAGGCGCTGCAGAAGAACATCACCGCCTTCCTCGACACCGTCATGGAGATCTCGCAGGGCGACCTCCGCCGGCGCGGTGAGGTGACGCCGGACGTCCTCGGTAACGTGGTGGACTCCATCAACGTCATGGTGGAAGAGATCGCCTCCACCCTCGGCGACGTGCGCCACGCCGCTCTTCAGGTGGCGTCCAGCGCGACGGACATGATCGGCGCCACCGAGCAGATGGCCGAGGGAGCGGTATCGCAGTCACGCGAGGCCATCACCATCAGCCGCGAGATGGAGACGATGACGAAGTCGGTGCGCCAGGTCGCGCACAGCGCCGCCTCCTCCGCGGTCGCGTCCCGCAAGGCGGTGGAGGCCGCACGCAAGGGCGACGCGGCGGTCCGCGACAGCCTCGGCGGCATGCAGAAGATTCGCAGCGAGGTACAAGTCATCTCCAAGAAGATCAAGGGCCTGGGCGACCGGTCGCTGGAAATCTCCGAGATCGTCAACACCATCGAGGAGATCGCCTCCCATACCAACCTGCTCGCCCTCAACGCCGCCATCGAGGCGGCGGGCGCGGGTGAGGCGGGCGTCCGCTTCGCCGTCGTCGCCGATGAGATCCGCAAGCTTGCCGAGCGCGCCGCGAAGGCGACGAAAGAGATCGCGGGCCTCGTCCGCACGGTGCAGACGGAGACGCACGAAGCGGTCATCGCGATGGAAGAAGGCACGCGCGAAGTGGAAGCAGGCTATCAGGTCACCATCCGCGCCGAGGAAAGCCTCAGAGAGATCGCCGACGTGTCGGAGTCATCGGCCGAGATGGCGGAGAAGATCTCGGACGCCACCCGTGACCAGGTGCGCGGTGCGGAGGGCGTGACGGCCGCCATGAGCTCCATCGCCGGCGTCGCCGTGCGCACGGAGCAGGCGGTGCTGCAGACACGCAAGACCGTGGAGGACCTCGTCAAGCTCGCCGACGAGCTCACGCGCAGCCTGTCGCGATTCAAGCTGGCGGGCTGATCGGAGCGCGTCATGCCGGAGCCGGCCGATCAGGAGCTCCTTCGCTCCATCTTCCTCCTGGAGGCGTGGGACACGCTCGTCGCCCTCGAGCAGGGCGTGGGCACGCTGTGTCTCGAGCCCGTCTCCATCGAGGCGGGCGAGGGACTCTTCGTCGTCACACACCGGCTGAAGGGCGCCGCCTCGCTGCACGGGTTTCCCGGCGTGGCCGCGCTCGCGGACGACGTCGGTCGTATCCTCGAGAGCCTGCCCGGGGCCGAGGCGGCGGAGCGCCAGGAGGCCGTGACCCGCATCGACGCTCTCGTGGCTCGCCTCAAGACGGCGCTCGACACCGTCGCCACCACTGGCAGCGACGGCATCGAAAGCAGCCCCGGTGGCGTCAACGGAAAAGAAACGGGACCACCCCCGCCCGCCATGGTGACGAATCCCGATCCCGTACGGACGGATCTGCAAATCTTCTTCGCCGACAACGCGGATGTCCTTTCCTACTTCGTGCCCGAGGCCTCGGAGCATCTCGACGGGATGGCGGCCGCCCTTCTGGCGCTGCAGAGCGGCGGAGACGCCGACGACATCGACATGCTCTTCCGCGCCGTGCACACACTCAAGGGCGCCGCATACGTGGTGGGCTGCCGGCGCGTGGGCGAGGTGGCGCACCGGATCGAGGACCTCCTCGTGGAAGCCCGCGACGGCGATCTCACGATGACCGCTCCCATGATCGAAAGCGTCTTCGCCGCCATGGACGTCATGCGGCTGATGCTCGGCATGAGCGCGGATGCGTCCGCCAACATGACGGCGCGCTCCGAGGCGGCCCTCGCGGGTCTCGCGGAGTCGTTCGCGAGCGCGTCCCCTCCGCCGGTGACGGCAGCGGCGGCGCCGGCACTCTCCGAGGCGATGCCGCGTTCGGTCGTCCGCGAGACGCCGCGAGAGATGCGGCCCCGTCCGACCCCGGCGGTGCCGGCCGCGGAGCGCAGCAGCCGCCACACCATTCGCGTCGGTCTCGAACGCCTCGACTCGCTGATGGATCTCGTGGGCGAGATGGTCATCGCGCGCAGCCGCCTCGAGCGCCGGCTCGCCGATCTCGAGCGGGTGAGCGGCTCACTCTACGCGAGCCGCGCGAGGATGATGCAGGCGGTGGGAGAATTCGAGCGCAAGCATCTGGATGCACGGCTGCCCCCCGTCGAGGGCGCCGCCCCCGCGTCAGACGAGGTCTCGCTGCCGACACCGTTGTCCGTTCCCGAGCTCTTCGCGGAGCTGGAGTTCGACCGCTACGACGACTTCAATATCTTTGCGCGGAGGGCGGGTGAGATCTCGTCCGACCTCTCCGAGGTGCACGCGGAGCTGGCAGGACTCACCCGCCTCATCGGCGACGACCTCGCGCACGTGCACCGGCTCACGGGCGGGCTTCGCGACGAGATCGGCCGCGCGCGGCTGGTGCCGATCGGCACTCTCTTTACGCGCTTCGTGCGGCAGGGCGGGGAGGCGGCCCGGGCGGCGGGCAAGAGCGTGCGCGTGGAGACGGAAGGCGATGCCGTCGAGCTCGACACGAGCATCATCGAGCAGATCGTCGATCCCCTCCTGCATCTCGTGCAGAACGCGGTGGTCCACGGCATCGAGGCCGCCGATGAGCGCCGCGCGCGCGGCAAGCCGGTGGAGGGCAGGCTGACGCTGGGCGCCCGCCACCAGGGCGGCTTCGTGTATATCGAGGTGCGCGACGACGGCCGCGGCATCGACGTCGACGTCCTCAAGGCGCGCGCGGTGGCCCAGCGCTTCGTGGAAGCCGCCGCCGCTGCCTCGTTGACCGAGCGCGAAGCCCTCGAGCTCATCTTCCTGCCGGGATTCAGTACGTCTGCCGCCGTTACGTCCGCTTCCGGCCGCGGGGTCGGCATGGACGTCGTGCGTACCAACGTGCGCCGGCTGAACGGCGACATCGAGGTGCACACGGACCCCGGCGCGGGGACACGCTTCGTCATCAAGCTGCCCCTCACCGTGCTCGTCTCGGAGGCCCTGCTCGTGCGCGTGGCGAGCGAGACGTTCGCGGTGCCCCTCAACGCGGTGCAGACGGTGACCATCGTGGGCGCGGCCGACCTGCGCGCGCACGCGGGAGGGGAGGCGATCGTCGTGGACGGCGAGCTGGTTCCCCTCGTGCCGCTCGACCGCGTGCTCCTGCTGCCGAGCCAGCCGCGCGGCGCCCACGCCCACGTGCTCGTGTTGCGCGCCCCCGGCGGCGCCCTCGCGGTCGAGGTCGACGAGATTCTCCGAAAGGATGAAATGGTCATCAAGCCGCTCGGCGGCTTTCTCGACGGCGTGGGGCCCTTCGCCGGCGCCACCATTGGTTCCGACGGGCGCGTCATGCTGCTGCTCGACGCGGTCAAGCTCTCCGAATCAAAGGCGGCGGCGACGGCGGCGCGGGTAGCCCCCGAGCCACCCCCGCCCGGTGCCGGGTCCCCCCTCGCGGGGAGCATCCGCTCCACCGTCGCCGCCGCTAAAGTTCCGGGGAGCTCCGTGCCGGAACGCACCACCCCGCCCCGCGTGCTGCTGGTGGACGACTCCATCAGCGTACGTCGGTTTGTGGGCCGGATGTTGACCGTGGGCGGCTTCGACGTGGTGACCGCCAACGACGGGGCGGAAGCCATCGCCAAGGTCGCGGAGGGCCGCTTCGACGTCGTGGTCACAGACCTCGAGATGCCGCGCGTCAACGGCTATGAGCTCATCGAGGACCTGCGCCGGCGCTCGTCGACGCGCCACGTGCCCGTCATCGTGCTCACCACGCGCGCCGGTGACAAGCACGTGTCGCTGGCGCGGCGGCTGGGCGTCGAGCACTACGTCACCAAGCCCGTGGAGGAATCGTCGTTCGTGCGCCTCGTCGCATCCCTCGTGTCGGCTCCGTCCTCGGCGGGCGTCGCCCGGTGAGGATCCTCGTCGTCGATCCGGACCAGGCGCGGGCGCCCATCCTGCAGGAGTTGCTCACCGCGAGCGGCGCCGAGGTGTCGGTGGCGCCCAGCGGCTCCTTCGCGCTCACGATGCTGGAATGGAACAAGCAGGACATCATCGTGAGCCGCGCGCGCATCGACGACATGGACGGTCACGAGCTGTGCAGCCTGATACGGAGCGATCCCTCGACCAAGGACGTGCGCTTCGTGCTCATTGCGTCGGCCGAGGAGGCTAAAGGAGTGGAAACGGCGGCGGCCGGCATCGACCTCGTCCTGCCCTCGAGCATGACCGGCTCGATGATCGTGCCGCTCGTGGTCCAGCTCGCGCGGCACGACCTCGGCAGCACGCCCGCGCAGGATCCTCCCGGCTCGGTGCTCGCGGCGCCGCCGCCCGGCTCGGCGCTCCCGGCGCCGCCGCCCTTTCTGACGGTGGCCAGTGCGGTACCGGCGCCACGTCCAATGACGGCGCCTGCGTCGGCGCCGTCGCCGCTGGTCACGCCAATGGCCGCCCCGACGGCTGCGCCAACGGTTGCTACCCCTCCAGCTCCCGCCGCCACAACGCCCGCCGTGCCCGTGGCGCCGCCGCCGCCGCGGCCGGCAGCGCCGCATGGTGGTGGCAACAACGTACGCCTGAGCGATCTTGACGCTGTGGGAGCCGAGGGTGCCGTCAAGACCTTCCAGGGCTCGCTGGGCGTCATGGAGATGGAGGAGCTCGTGCAGGCGATCTCGATGGGCGGCAAGACAGGGCGCCTGTTGCTCGTCCTGGCGGCCGGGGGCGGCATGGTCGTGTTCAAGAGCGGGCGCGTCGTGCACGCAGAGTTCGGACCGAAGTCGGGCGAGCCTGCCTTCGCAGCGCTCGTGTCCACCGCCCACCGTGAGCGTGCCGGAAAGTTCTGCTTCATCCCGAGCGACGGCCGCGCGCCCTCCAACGGTGCCGCGACCATCTCCATGAGTACGGACCAATTGCTGCTCAGTATCGCCACCGCGATGGACGAGGAGAGGTAGCCATGCCCAAGGTTTTGGTGATCGACGACAGCGTCAGCGTGCGAAAGGTGGTGGAGCGGGCGC
This sequence comes from Candidatus Rokuibacteriota bacterium, assembly GCA_046712525.1. Classification (GTDB taxonomy): domain Bacteria; phylum Methylomirabilota; class Methylomirabilia; order Rokubacteriales; family CSP1-6; genus JBBDXO01. Next base: position 1,194 of record JBKKCN010000169.1, on the reverse strand, counting down.
TCGCAGGACGCCAGATCGATGTCATCACCGCCGCCTCGGGTGCGGAAGGCATGGAGCGACTCGAGAAGGAGCAGCCCGACATCGTCGTGTGCGACGTGGTGATGCCCGACCGCGACGGGTACGAGATCTGTGAGTTCGTGAAGAGCCACGCCCGCCTCGGTCAAACCCCGGTGCTGCTCATGTCCGGCATCGTCAACGACGAGGTCCGCCAGAAGGCGGCGGCAGTGCGGTCCGACGGCGTGCTGGCCAAGCCCTTCGCCGGCGAAGATCTCCTGCGTCACCTGGAGGCGCTCCTGCCGTCGACGCTCAAGACGGTCGAGCCCGCCGCCGCGGCCGCAGTGGCGGCGCCCGCCGTGGCGCCGGTAGTGGCGGCGCCCGTGCCCGCTCCTGTCATGAGCGCACCCGCGCCCGCTCCCATGACCAAGGCGCCCGTGACGCCCGAGGTTGCGGGCACGCCGCGGTCGATCCTGGCCACCATCGGCGCCATGGAGGGCGTGCAATGGGCGGTTCTCGCCGATCGCGAAGGCTTCCTGATAGAAGCGACCGCCGAGTCGGGCGTGGACGCTGAAGTGGCGGGAGCGCTGAGCGCCTGCCTGGCGGAATCGTCGGATGGCCTCGGTCGGGAGCTCGGCCGCGGGAGCCTGCAGGGGATGATCCTGGACTACGAGAAGGGCATGGTCGTGCTGCACGGTGTGGGGGCTTCTGCACTGCTCGCCATCGGCCTCTCGGAGCCCTCCGCTCTCGGCAAAGTCCGCTACTACGCCAAGAAGGCGATCGCCGAGCTCGCACGAGTCATGTGACCATGGGGCGCCACCACCGGCCGCCGCGTTACGCGGGCCCGCGCGCTCTCGCCACTGCTCTGGCATGCATCGCTCTCGCCACCGCCGCGCTGCGCTTGGACATTGCGGACGTCCTCGTGGTGCCCGAGTGGACGGTCGCGCTGGCGCTGCTCGTGTACACGGCCCTCGCCGCGTTCACCCTCGGCCACGCCTCGCTGGGGCGGCGCTCGGTGTGGGTCGCGGGCGCGGGCGCCACCCATGTGGTGTTCGTCGTCGCCACCGCCGCCCTCGTGGCGGCCACCGGCCCGGCGTCCCTGGCCACCGCACTGCTGCAGGCGATCGTGGAATCTGTGCTCGTCACCGTCATCTTCGTCATCGGCGCTCCGCTCACGCTGCTGCCGTTCCGCGATCGCCT
>JBKKCN010000168.1:0-6892 GCA_046712525.1 Candidatus Rokuibacteriota bacterium | reverse complement strand
GCATGGAGCGGCTCATGTCCAGCATGACCACGGTGGCCGCCTGCGTGCGCAGCTCCGTGCGGAAGACCTCGAAGTCGTCCGGCGTGAGGCGCACGGGGGTGCCGGCGCCGTTGCGCTCCACGGCGTTCATCACCGTCTGCTTGAGATCGAGCAGGAAGGGGTCGCCGAACTCGTAGTCCTTCGTCTCGTCGGTCTGGTCGCCGCCCGCCCCCCGCCGGTGCAGGGCGTGGCCGCCGAAGCGGTCGCGCTTGAGCCGGGCGAAGACGTCGCCCAGCGCCTTGTCGGCGATCTTGCGGATGGCGCGCGCGGTCAGCTTCAGCTCGTCACCGTCACGCTCCAGATAGCCCGCCTCTTCCAGCTTCTTGGCCATCTCCTGCAGCCGCTCGAGATCGCGCGCCGCCTCCTCGCCCGCCAGCTTCGCCATCTGCTCGCGGCTGATCTTCTCGAGGTCGGCAGGATCGCGCACGCCGCGCAGCTCGCGCTCGAGGGCATCCATCTGCTGCAGCTCCTCCATGAGCTGCATGGCCTGCTGCATGTCCACCTGCTCGTCGCCGCGGAAGGGATAGCGGCGGGCCATCTCGTCCATGGGCAGCAGGTCATTCAGGTGCATGGCGAGCTGTGACATGGCCGCTTCGAGACGCTCGTCCTGCATGAAGAGGTTGCGCATCATCTCGTCGAGCTGCTGGCGCTGCTCGGGCGACAGGCTCTTCATGAGCGACTGCATCTGTGCTGCGTGGCGCGCGATCTGATCCAGGACGTCCTCGAAGCTCTCCGCGCCGGGGAAATTCTGTCCCCACTTCTGCTTGAAGGACTCGAAGTCCGGCTCCTGACCGTCGGCGGCGTCGCGCATCATGCGGTTGAGGTCCTGGATCATCTCGCGCATGCGCTTGAGATCGTCCGGGGTCATGTTCTGCATCGACTGCTGCATGCCCTGCATGAAGGGCTGCATCATCTGCTCGCGCAGCGACTTCAGGAGGTCGTCGAACATCTGCTTGGCCTCGGCGGACGCGAAATCGTGCTTCTGCAGATCGCGCAGCCGGCCCGCGGCGTCAGGGGGGATCTGGCCCTGCTTCTCCTCGCGGCGCGCGCGCTCCTTGGCGTCGGGGAGGCGCTGCGTGCCCTCGCGCTCCTTCTGCATCACCTGCTCGAGCTTCTCCTTGATGTCGTCGAGGCTCGAGCCGAGGTCGAAGCGGTTCATCTGCTGCTGGCGGCGCTGCTTGAGCCGTTCGAGGAGGTCCTTGAGGCCCCGCATGGGCGGCCCGTTCTGCGGGCGCATGCCTTGCTGCATCATGCGCTGCAGGGCGGACTGCAGATCGCCGTACCCGAGGATGTCGTCCGCCATGTCGGCGAGCGCCTCGTCCGCGTCGAAGTCCGGCAGGTTCTGCGAGCCGTCCCAGCGCGAGTAGCGGAAGTAGAACATCAGCTACGGTAGCGCGCTTGCCCGGGCTGAACGTCCTTGTTGAGCTTGCGGCTGAGGTGAAGGCCCTCCAGCACGAACTCCACGGCGGCGGCGACGGCGGCCGCCTCGGTGGCGCCCAGCTTGGCGGCGACGGCGCGCAGGGGAGGAAAGTGACCGAGCTGCTTGCCATACTCGACGGCCGGCATGAACTCGGCCGTCTGGATGGCGACGCCGTCCTTGAAGGCGGCCACCACCGGCTCCAGCTCGGGGGCGCTGAAGGCCTTGCCGAAGACGTTGAGGACGGCCTTCTGGACGAGCTTGGCGAGCACCTTGTCCTCGGTGGCGTCGCCGAGCGTTTCCATCTCGATCTTGCCGCTCGTGGTGGCCAGAAGCGCGCCGAGGTCGCTCACGCGTGGCACCGCTTCCGTCTCCCCGAGGCGGATGGCGCGCTTGAGCGCGCTCGCGAGCAGGCTCTCGTAGTTGCAGATGGTCACGCGCACGGACACGCCCGAGCGCTGGCTGATCTCGGACGACTTGCGCGCGAGGTGCGTGAGCTCGGCCACGATCTGCTTCATGTACTGCGGGGTGGTGACGCGCACGCCGTCGGCGGGGAACTCGGTGCGCTCCGCCTCCATGATGGTGATCTCGTCGTCGAGCCGCTTCGGGTAGTGCGTGCGGATCTGCGCGCCGAAGCGGTCCTTGAGCGGCGTGATGATGCGCCCGCGATTCGTGTAGTCCTCCGGGTTGGCGCTCGCCACCACGTAGAGGTCGAGGGGCAGCCGCACCTTGTAGCCGCGGATCTGCACGTCACGCTCTTCCATGATGTTCAGCAGCCCCACCTGGATGCGCTCGGCGAGGTCGGGCAGCTCGTTGAGGCCGAAGATCCCCCGGTGCGTGCGCGGCAGCAGGCCGTAGTGGATGGTGAGCTCGTCGCCGAGATAGCGGCCTTCCGCCACCTTGATGGGATCGACCTCGCCCACGAGATCGGCGATGGTGATGTCGGGGGTGGCCAGCTTCTCGCCGTAGCGCCGGTCGCGCGGCAGCCACGCGATCTCCGTGCGGTCGCCCTCTTCCGCCACTCGCGTGCGGCAGGCCGCGCAGATGGGCGCGAAGGGATCGTCGTTGATCTCGCAGCCGGCCATGGCCGGCATCTCGGCGTCGAGCAGGTTCACGAGCTGGCGCGCGATGCGCGTCTTGGCCTGCCCGCGCTCGCCGAGGAAGATGATGTCCTGGCCGGAGAGGATCGCGTTCTCGATCTGCGGCACCACGCTGTCGTCGTAGCCGACGATGCCGGGCAGGAACGTCTCGCCCTTGCGCAGGTGCGCCACGAGGTTGTCCCGCAGCTCGTGCTTGACGGATCGACTGCGCCACCCGCTCTCGCGGAGCTCTCGGACCGTGCGAGGCTTAGCCATCAGACGGTAGTCATGATGCGGGCGGCGGCAGGGAGTGTCAACCCGCGACACGCTCTGCCGCCGCCAATCGACCTACTTGTCCGGCGTCCGCACCGCTGCCGAGCCGCCGTTGACCTTGATGCGGCCCGTCTCCTTGAGCTTCTTGCCGTTGAACTCGAAGACCTGCACGTCTTTCTCCACCATGTTGCCGACGAGGATCGTCTTGCCGTCGGGAGAGAAGGCGGCGCCCTGCGACCAGTGACCGATGGGGGCTTCCGCCACCTTCTCGAGGGACGTGCCCTTGACGCGGTAGACGAGGAGCTTGCCGTTGTCGTTGTAGAAGGGCGAGTCCTTGGGCTTGTTGCTGCCGTTCATGGCTACCACCGCCACGTACTTGCCGTCGTGCGACATCTTGATGCCCTCGGGTGTCTGCCCCACGGTGATCGTCTCCACCACGCGCATGGGCCTGGCGTTGAGATCGATCACGCTCACGGTGTCGCTGTCGCCCTGGCCGCGGCCGATGTTGGCCACCACCGCCACGTCGCCCTTGCTGCTGATGTCGAGGCCGTACGGACGCAGGCCCGCGTTCATGTCGCGCTTCGTGTACTCGACGCTGGTGCCGTTGATGGACAGGATCGAGATGCGGTCGTCGCCGTCGCGGCTCACGAGCGCCGTCTTGCCGTCCGGCGTGAAGGCGGCGTGGCTCACGCCCGCCTTCGCATCGCCGATGGTGACCTTGCCCACGGGCGTGACGTTCTTGCCGCTGATGCTGAAGACGGACACCGTGCCCTCGGCGCGGTTGGCCACGAGCGCGAGGGTGCCCTGGCGGTTGATGGAGAGTCCGGCCGCAGAGGCTCCCGCCTCCAGGGTCGCGATGACGGCGGGGGGCGTCGCGCGCAGGTCGACGACCGACACGCGGTTGTCCGGCACCGTCTTCGTAGGATCCGCGGGATCGATCTTCATCGCCGACGTCACGAGCGCGAGGCTCTCGTCGGGCGTGATGGCCACGCTCAGCGGCGGCCCCACCACGCTGCCCGGCACCTGGATCTCGGCGATCACGCGGGGCGGGGAGGCCTTGAGGTCGATGATCGTCACCGTGTCGGGCGCCGGGTTGGCGACGATCTTCACGACGCCGTTGTCGAGCACGGCCTTGTTGTCGTTGACCGAGATGGCGATCTGCGCGTGCGCCGTGACGGCAACGGCGAGGATGGTGACGAGGGCGGCGAGCATGGCCTTCATTGGACACCTCCGAGTCGGGTTGGGGCGGCGTTAGGAAAGCAGGTTCGCCGCGGGAACGCAAGCGGGCCCGCTGGTACAATCGGCGACGGAGGGCCATCGTCATGTGGGGATCGAAGAAGGCACAGATGCCGGCGCGCGAGCAGGCGCTGCCGGGACGCAGCGAGGCGATGCGGATCACGGGCGGGCACCACGTCCTCGGCCGCAAGCTCACGCCGCCCTTTCCCGAAGGTACCGAGCGGGCGGTGTTCGGCCTCGGCTGTTTCTGGGGCGGCGAAAAGCCGTTCTGGGGGCTGCCGGGCGTCGTCACCACCGCTGTCGGCTACGCGGCCGGCTTCACGCCGAACCCGACCTACGAGGAAGTGTGCAGCGGGCGTACCGATCATAACGAGGTCGTGCTCGTCGCCTACGATCCCAAGGTCCTTGCTTACGAGACCCTGCTGAAGACGTTCTGGGAGGGCCACGACCCCACGCAGGGCATGCGGCAGGGCAATGACGTCGGCACCCAGTATCGTTCCGGCATTTACGTGTCCACACCGGAGCAGCGCCGCCTCGCGGAGGCCTCGCGCGACGCCTACCAGCGCGTGCTGACGGCCGCGGGCCACGGGACCATCACCACCGAGATCGTCGACGCGCCCGAGTTCTACTACGCGGAGGACTATCACCAGCAGTACCTGTCGAAGAACCCCTGGGGGTACTGCGGGCACGGGGGCACCGGCGTGGCGTGCCCGACGGGACTCGCGCAAGCCGCGCGCTGACCGCCGCGCGGGCCCTCACGACGTAGAAAAACCGCCGGAAAAGCGCGGACGGGGCGCTATGGTTCTTGCCATGGCAAACCGTCAATCGATCGCGTGCCTGCTGGCGCCTCTGGTGCTGCTGTCGTTCGTGACCGATGCCGCCGCCACCTTCCCCACGGAAGCGCTGCGCGGGTTCTTCGCGCAGGCCAACCGGATCGTGCTGTCGCCGGACCCGGATCTCCTCGTGGAGACCAGGCGGCAGATCATCCGCACCCTCGCGCACCAGGTGTTCGACTTCCGCGAAGCCGCCTCCCTCGCGCTGGGCCCCGAGTGGCAGGCGCGCACCCCGGCTGAGCGCGAAGAGTTCGCCCGCCTCTTCGCGGACCTTCTGGAGGGCGGCTACATCGCGATGATGGGCTCCAAGGTCACCATGCACGGCGGCCTCATCATGGACTATGTGGGCGAGAGCATCGAGGGCGACACCGCCGTCGTGCGCACGATCGTGCTCACGCGCGACGGCAACGATTGTCCCGTGAACTACCAGATGGTCCGCGTGGATACGCGCTGGCTCGTGCGTGACGTCAGCATCGACGGCGTCAGCCTCGTGGCCAACTATCGCGCGCAGTTCCAGCGCGTGATGCGGGCCTCCTCTTACGCAGACCTCATGGCGCGGATGCGCACCCGGTCGCCGGATGCGCCGCCGGTGGCGGTGGCCACGATCGGCAGGCCGCCTGCCGACGTTTGGCACGTCGCCGCGCCCAGCATCGTCGATGCGCCCGCGCGGCCGGAGCCGCCCGTAGACACCGTGCAGCGGGTCGCTGCCGTGATCGAGCCCGTGGCCGCCGTCGCCACTCCCGTCGTTCCCGCCGCCGCGCCCACAATCGTCCCGGTCCCCGACATTGCGCAGGCGCCTCCAAAAAGCGGCGCCTTCTGGGTGCAGGTGGGGGCGTTTCGTGACGACGCCGCCGTCATCGATGTGATGGAGCGGCTGCGGCAGCATTCGGTCACGCTCTTCAACGCCGCGGAATCCACGGCCACGGGGACGCGGGAGCCCGTGGCTCGGGTCCTCGTGGGGCCGTTCTCGCAGTGGACGGACGCGGATGCCAAGCTGCGCGAGCTGCAGGCGAGCGGCTTCAGGCCCTTCATCGCCGAAGTTCGCGAGTAACGCGGCGGCCGGCATGGAGCCCGTCGTCGCCTATCTGCACTACCTCTCCATGATCTTCATCGGCGCCTTTCTCACCGTGGAGCTGATCCTGTGCCGGCCTGGACTGAGCGCCGCGCACGTACGGCTGCTGCCGCGCCTCGACGTCGGCTACTTCTCCGCCGCGCTCGTGGCACTCGCCACCGGTCTGCTGCGCGTGTTCTTCTACGGCAAAGGATGGCCCTTCTACGTCTCGAACCCGATCTTCTGGGTGAAGATGGCGTTCTACCTTTCTGTCGCGCTCATCTCGATCTTGCCGACGATCCAGTTCATTCGCTGGAGTCGGCTGCTCGGCGCGGGCTCGGCGCCGCTGCCGGCGCCTGGCGACGTTGCTGGCGTGCGCCGGCTCGTGCACATCGAGCTCGCGCTACTGGCCCTTATACCGCTCATGGCTGTCCTCATGGCTCGAGGCATCGGCCGCTGATCTAGCGGTCGTGCGTTCGGCGGGGGCGGGTGGCGCCCGGGGTTTCGGGACCACGTGGAGGGTGGCCGAATCGAATCGAGGGTGGCTGGGCTCCATCGACACGCCTTTGTGCGGCTCGAGTTGAGAGGGAAACGGGTCCCGATAACCCCGAGCGCCACCCGCCCCCGCCGAACGCACGGGGCGTGAGGTTCGTCGCTGCCTAGACTCCTGAGGGTGGCAGGGTGCCGGTGTGGACGGCACGCACTTCGACTTCGGCGCCGTCGTTGACTACGAGTAATCGCAGGGCATCGGTGTCGATCTCGCCACGGAGGTCGGGTCCCTGCGTGAGTTCTGTGACCCAGGCGCGGAGGGGTGCGCCGATTGGGTTGACGAGCTCGACGATGGCGCCGGGCACGATGCCGAGACGTTTTGCGGTTTCGGTATCGAGGCGGATGGAGCGGCCGCGGGGAGTTTGGAGGCCTTGGGCGGCGGTGAGGCGGACTGTGGTGCGGGCGGCGCGGAGTG
>JBKKCN010000167.1:0-13227 GCA_046712525.1 Candidatus Rokuibacteriota bacterium | reverse complement strand
GATGGGCGGCGGCCACCGCGTCAGGCATGGAGGCGCCGCGGAGAGGCACGAAGGGGATGACGTCGATGGCGCCGATACGAGGGTGGGCCCCGCGATGCTTCGTGAGATCGACCAGCTCGACGGCGGCACGCGCGAGCGCGAGGACGGATCGCTCGACGTCGTCGCCGCCGCCGATGATGGTGAAGACCGAGCGGTGGTGATCGACGTCGCTGTGGACGTCGATCAGCCTGGCGCCGCCGCGCTCCACGGCGTCGGCGAGCCGGCGGATGACGGACGCGTCACGCCCTTCACTGACGTTGGGCACGCACTCCAGCAGCGGCGGCGTCGCCATGGCTACTGTGGGCCGAGGCCGCGGTCGCGAAACTCTCCGAATTTCCCCTCGAGCTCGCGGGCCACGGCGTCGGCCACGTCCGAAGCGCTGCCCGCGCGTTCCTGCTCGTGGCCGCGGTCCCACTGCTCGAGATACTCGTCGCTGCCGTCGAGGCCGAGCTTCATGGCCACGGCGTCGATGAGCGCCTGGAAGCGCTCGCTGAGCTGGACCTCGGCGCTGTCGCCGCCGGCCGTCGCCTCCACCACCGATGGAATGTCTTTCCAGTAGAGGATCCGGTACTTCGCCACGCGCCGCTTTCCCTCAGAAGAGCCCGACGACGTGGCCGTCATCGTCGATGTCGATGCTCTCGGCGGCGGGCTTCTTCGGCAATCCCGGCATGGTCATGATGTCGCCCGCGTAGGCGACCACGAAGCCCGCTCCCGCCGACAGCTTGGCGTCGCGTACGGTGACCGTGAAGCCGCGCGGGCGGCCGAGCTTCTTGGCGTCGTCCGACAGCGAGTTCTGCGTCTTCGCCATGCACACGGGCAGGCGGCCGTAGCCGAGCGACTCGTACTTCGTCAGCTTCGTGAGCGCGGGGAGCAGGATGTTCACGTCGGCGGCGCCGTAGACGCTGGTGGCGATGGTCTCGATCTTCTTCACGAGCGGCATGTCGTCGGGATACAGCGTGCGAAACTTCGAGGCGCCGGCGCTCGTCGCCGCCTCCAGCACCGCCTGCGCGAGCTCGGTGCCGCCCTCGCCGCCGCGCTCCCATACGCGCGAGATACGCGCGGGCACGTTCAGCGCCCGGCATGCGTCCATGACCACCGTCACTTCCGCGTCCGTGTCCTTGGTGAAGTGGTTGAGGGCGACCACGGGGGGAACACCGAACTGTCGCACGTTCTCGACGTGCTTGGCGAGGTTGTCGAGGCCCGCGCGCACGGCGGCGACGTTTTCCAGGCCGAGGTCCTCCCGTTTCACGCCACCGTGCATCTTGAGCGCCCGCACGGTGGCCACGATGACGGCCGCCGACGGCGTGAGACCGCCCGCGCGGCACTTGATGTCGAAGAACTTCTCCGCGCCGAGATCGCTCGCAAAGCCGGCTTCCGTGACCACCACGTCGCCGAGCTTCAGCGCCAGGCGCGTGGCCATGAGGCTGTTGCAGCCGTGGGCGATGTTCGCGAAGGGGCCGCCGTGCACGAAAGCCGGCGTACCCTCGAGCGTCTGCACGAGGTTGGGCTTGATGGCGTCCTTGAGGAGAACGGCCAGCGATCCCGCCACGCCGAGCTCACCCGCGGTGATGAAGGAGCCGTCCGCCCGCTCCCCCACGACAATGCGTGATACCCGGGCCTTCACGTCCTTCAAATCGAGCGCCAGGCAGAGGATGGCCATGATCTCGGAGGCGACGGTGATCTCGAAGCCCGACTCGCGGGGCACACCGTTCACGGGGCCGCCGAGGCCGAGGACGACGTTGCGCAGCGCGCGGTCGTTCATGTCGAGCACGCGCTTCCACGCGACCCGGCGCGTGTCGAAGCCGAGCGCGTTGGACTGGAAGATGTGGTTGTCGAGAGCGGCCGCGAGCAGGTTGTGGGCGGACGTGATGGCGTGGAAGTCACCCGTGAAGTGCAGGTTGATGTCTTCCATCGGCATGACCTGCGCGTACCCGCCACCGGCGGCGCCGCCCTTCATGCCGAAGCAGGGGCCCAGCGACGGCTCCCGGATGGCCACGATGGCGCGCTTGCCGATCTTCCTGAAGGCGTCGCCGAGGCCGACGGTGGTGGTCGACTTTCCCTCGCCTGCGGGCGTGGGCGTCATCGCGGTCACCAGCACGAGCATGCCGTCCTTGCCGGAGCGCAGCCGCTCGATCGTCTCCATGCGAACCTTGGCCTTGTAGGAGCCGTAGAGCTCGAGGTCGTCGGGACCGAGGCCGAGGGTGGCCGCCACCGCCGTCACCGGCTGCAGCTTCGCCTCGCGGGCGATCTCGATGTCGCTCTTGACGGTCACGAGGCGGGCGCCTTCTCGAGAAACCAGTGCCGCGTGCGGTTGCACACCGAGCAGACCGACAGCATGACGGGCACTTCGATGAGCACGCCGACGACGGTGGCGAGGGCCGCGCCTGACTCGGGACCGAACAGCGCAATGGCCGTGGCCACGGCGAGCTCGAAAAAGTTGCTGGCGCCGATGAGCGCGCCCGGTGCGGCGACGGAATACTCGACGCGGAAGAGCCGCATCAGCCCGTAGGTCAGCGAGGAGTTGAAGTAGATCTGAATCAGGATGGGCACGGCAATGAGCACCACGTGCAGCGTCTTGGTGGTGATGTTCTCGGCCTGGAAGGCGAAGATCAGCACCAGCGTGGCGAGCAGCGCCGCCATGCTGACGGGCGCGAAGCGCGGCAGCAGCACGTGCTGGAACCAGTGGCTGCCCTTCGCGCGAATGAACCACCGCCGCAGGAGCACGCCGGCCACGAGCGGCACCACGATGAACACCACCACGGAGTACACCAGCACGTTGAAGGGCACCTGCAGCGAGGAGGCGCCGCTCACCAGGAACCGCACGATGGGCGCAAAGAATACCAGCATCAGCAGGTCGTTGACCGACACCTGCACGAGCGTGTAGGCAGGATCCCCGTTGGCGAGGTAACTCCACACGAAGACCATGGCCGTACAGGGCGCCGCCGCAAGAATGATGCACCCGGCGATGTACTGATCGGCGTCCGCGGCCGGAATCCACGCGGCGAACACGTGTCGGAAGAAGAGCCACGCAATCACCGCCATCGAGAACGGCTTCACGAGCCAGTTCACGAACAGCGTCACGAAGAGGCCTCGTGGCCGCCGGCCCACGTCACGGATGGCGCCAAAATCGACCTTCATCATCATGGGCGTGATCATCAACCAGATGAGGATCGCAATCGGGATGTTGATCTGACTGCCGGCGCCGAACTCCAGTGCGCGCAGCCCCTCCATCATGCCCGGCGCCGCCTTGCCGAGGAGGACGCCGACGACCATGCAGAGGCCGACCCACAGGCTCAGGTACCGCTCGAAGACGTTCATCGAACCTTGCTCACGAAGGGATGCATTCTATCTGCACCGCGCACACCTTGTACTCGGGAATCCTGGATCCCGGGTCGAAGGCCGAGTTCGTGAGGAAGTTCGCGGCCGACTCCCCGAGCTTCACGAAGGGCACGAACACCGCGCCCGCCCGCACCGCTTCCGTGACGCGCGCGTATCCCGTGAGCTCCCCTCGCCGTGATCGCACGCGCACGACGGCGCCAGTGTCCACACCGAGCCGGCGCGCGTCGCTCGGGTGGATGGCCACCTCCAGCCGCGGCGCCAGCTCCATCAGCCCCTCCACCCGGCGCGTCATGGTGCCGCCGTGCCAGTGATAGAGGAGGCGGCCGGTGTTGAGCAGGAACGGGTACTCGAGATCGGGCAGCTCCGCCGCCGCCACCGTCTGCGTGGCGGGCACGAAGCGCGCGCGGCCGAGCGGGAAGTCGTCGGCGTACAGGTAGGGCGTGCCCGGGTGATCGGCGGTGGGGCACGGCCACTGCAGCCCACCCTCGCGGTCGAGCCGCGCGTGCGACATGCCGCCGAGAAACGGCGTGAGCCGGGCCATCTCGTCGAAGATCTCGGCGGCGCCGCCGAAGTCGAACTGGCGGCCCACGGCAATGCCGAGGCGCGCGGCCACGCGCTTGGCCAGCTCGGCCGCGATCCACCAGTCGGCACGGGCAAGATGAGGGGGATCGATCGCCTTGCTCACGCGCTGCACGCGCCGCTCCGAATTCGTGAAGGTGCCTTCCTTCTCCGCGAAGGCGGCCGCGGGCAGGAAGACGTGGGCGCGCTCGGCCGTCTCGTGCATGAAGAGATCCTGCACCACCAGGAACTCGAGCTGGCCGAACGCCTTCTCCGCGTGGTGCAGATCGGGCTCCGAGAGCAGCGGGTTCTCGCCCACGACGTACATCGCGCGCGTCTGCCCCGTGAGACAGCCCTCGACGATCTCGGTGACGACCAGGCCCGGGTCCGCGGGAGGACGGATGCCCCACGCCGCCTCAAAGCGGTCCAGCGTGTCGGGCACGTAGTGCTGATAGCCGGGCAGATTCGTCGGAATGCACCCGGCGTCGCCGCAGCCCTGCACGTTGTTCTGGCCGCGAAGCGGTGAGATGCCCGAGCCGGGGAAGCCGAGCTGGCCGGCCACCAGCGACAGGTTCAGCAGCGCGTGCGCGTTGTGGATGCCGTTGGTGTGCTGCGTGATGCCCATGCCCCACACCAGGCACGAGCCCGAAAAGGGCGGCCGCGCGTACCATCGCGCCGCCTGCGCGATCGCCTCCGCGGGCACGCCCGTCACCTCCGCCGCGCGCGCGAGCGTGGCGTCGGCGAGCGACGCGCGCCAGGACTCGAAGCCCTCCGTGCGCCCGCGGACGAAGTCCATGTTGGCGAGGCCTTCGTCCAGGATGACGCGCGCGATGGCGTTGAAGAGCATCACGTCGGTGCCCGGGCGTGGCTGCAGCCACAGGTCGGCCTGGTCACACAGCTCGATGCGCCGGGGATTGATGACGATGATCCTGGCTCCGCGGCTCATGGCGCGCCGGAAACGGATGGCGATGACGGGATGATTGGCGGAGGCGTCGGCGCCGACGATCATGAGGCAGCCGGCGTTCTCGTAATCCGTGTACGAGTTCGAGGTGGCGCCCGACCCCATCGAGATGAGCATCGCTTCCACCGACGGCGAGTGGCACAGCCGCGTGCAGTGGTCGACGTTGTTGGTGCCCATGACGGCGCGCACGAACTTCTGGACGACGTACGCATCCTCGTTCGTCGCCTTCGCGGAGGCGAGCGCGCCGAAGTAGCCGCGATGGCGGGCGAGGCCGTCCGCGGCCGTGTCGAGCGCTTCGTCCCACCCCACGCGCTGCCAGCCGCCGTCGCGCTTGATCATCGGCACCGTGATGCGATCGGGCGCGTGCACGAATCCCGTGCCGAAGCGCCCTTTCACGCACAGCATGCCTTCGCTGGAGCGATTGTCCGGCGCGTCGTCCGCCATCATCGCCAGCCGGCCGTCGTCTCGCACCCCGAGGGTGATCCCGCACCCGACCCCGCAATAGGGGCACGTGGTCTCCTGCGTGCGCACGATCGGCGCCGGGACTTCCTTGGGACGCAGGGCGCCGGTGGGACACGTGGCCACACACTGGCCGCAGGAGGTGCACACGGACGACGACATGACGGAGTCGCCGGCCACGCCGACCTTCATGGCGTGCCCGCGGCCGAGCAGACTGATGGCGCCGATCTGCTGCACGTCATCGCACGCCGTGGTGCAGCGCCCGCACAGGATGCACGCTTCCCGATCGAGCACGAAAAACGACTTGGTGGCGTCGATCTCGAAGTGGTGCAACGGCGCATCCGCGGGCGCCGTGAGTCCGTGCCGCGCAGCGGCGACACCGAGCTGGCCGAACGCGTCACGACCCGGGCCCGGCGTGAGCATGGAGGCCGTGAGGGCGAGCACACCCGTGCGCACACGGACGGCGTCGGGATGCTGCGTCTGCACCACCATGCCGTCGCGTGCGGGCAGATGGCAGGCGGCAGGCAGACCGCGCTGGCCTTCCACATGGACGAGACACGTGCGGCAGGCGCCGAGCGGGCTGCGGTCGGGATCCTTGCAGAGCTGCGGCAGCGGTACGCTGAGCCGGTTCACCGCGTCGAGGACGGTCGCCCCCGCCTCCACTTCGACGGCAGTGCCGTCGATGGTGAGGCGCATCATCGATGTCGTTTCTCTCGAGCCGAGCGACGGCATGTCACGAGTATACCGGTCGGCTTCGTCGCCACCGATGCGGCGCTCCCCGAAGCTCTAGGAGGAGCCGCCCATGAACTGACCGAGCAGCGCGATGCGGTCGCCCGGTCTCACGGGCGAGTCGATCTCGTGGGTGATTCCCAGGACGGCGTCGTTGACCAGAATCTCGATGTGCTCGCCCAGCTCGTTGTCGTGCCAGAGCGCGGCGTGCAGCTCGGGGTAGCGCGCCGACAGCGAGCGGAGCACCGAGCGCACCGTGGCGCCCTCGGCCCACGGCTCGTCCATCACGCGACGGCCCGTCCCGTCGCCGCCGATGAACTTCGTGATCCACGAGACGATCTCCACGGGGACGGTGGGCGCCGTCCCCGTGGTGTTCGCGCCGGTCGCCATCATCGGGCTACGAGCAGCAGGAGCCGCCGCTCTTCATGACGGTGAGTCCCTGCTTGAGCGTCTGCTTCAGCGGCAGGTGCTGCGTGTCGGTGGCACAGGCGGCGCCGTCCTCGATGTCGTGGTTGAGCACGTACACTTCCCACTCCACGCCGTCGGGGTCCTGCACCCAGAACTTGTCCTGATTGGCGTGGCAGCAGTCCACGCTGAATTCTTCGCGTACGGGCAGACCGGCCGCCTTCACGCGCTCCATCTCGCGCACGACGATGTCCTGCGAGGCGACCTGGATGCCCATGTGGTCGACGTGGCCGCGGCCGTCTGACGGGTGCGCCTCCGAGATGGCGAGGTTCAGGGGGCCGAAGGCAGGCAGAAACTTGACGTAGCCGGGCTTGACCTTGGTGGGGGTCACACCGAAGAACTTCTCGTAGAACGCGCGGCTCTTCTCGAGATCCGACACAGCCATGTGCACGTGAACCTTCGGCGCTTCGATGCTCATCGTCATCCTCCTAGCAGCACGCGGTGAGAACACGAACGAGGTCCGACACCATGTCGGGCCGGGTGGAGTAGTAGATGTAGCGCTCCTCGCGGCGGCTCTGGACGAGGCCGGCGCGGCGCAGGATGTCCAGGTGGTGCGAGAGCGTGGGCCCCGGGATCTCCAGCTCGGCCTGGATGTCTCCCGCCGCCACCTCTTGCCGTGCCCGCACCAGCAGAAAGAAGATCTGCAGGCGGCTGCGGTGCGCGAGGGCCTTGAAGGCCTCCACGTGCGCGTCCGTCGCCTGCAGTCGGGCCATGGGGAGCGTCTTCACATTTCGAAATGTATCTAAATATCGAACCTGCGTCAAGCCGCTTTTTACACCTCGACCACCATGCCGTCGTGGGCGCAGTCCTCGGGCACCGCCGCCGCGTGGGGGAGCATCTCGCGGCTCATGTGGGTCAGGATCACGCGCTTGGCGCCGAAGTCTTTCAGGTGCTCGACGAGGACGGGATAGTTCAGGTGCCACTTGATGGGCTTTTCGTAGTAGTAGCACTCCGCGATGACGAGGTCGGCGTCCTTGCCCATCTTCGCCATCTCGTCCGTCCACTCCCCGTCCCCGGTGTACGCGATGACCTTGTCGCCGACCTCGACGCGCAGGAAGGTGGGGTTGGTCTGCCACGTGTGCTTCGCCGCGTACGGCGTCACGCGCAGCGTGCCCACGGCATTCACCCGGCCCGTCTCCATCTCCACGTACTCGAGCGGGAACTTCGGGACCATCACCTCCGAGCCCGGGAAGAGGGCTTCGGCGATGGCGCCCATCCGCGCGCGCGTGTCGCGGGGTCCCGCGATGATGAGGGGGCGGCTGCGCCGGGCTCCCAGCATGGCGTCCATCAGCATGAAGGGCACGCCGCCGCAATGATCGCCGTGCAGGTGCGTGAGGAGCACGGCGTCGATGCTGTTGTGCTCGATCCCCTGCTGGTTGAGGGCGATGAGAGACGAGGTGCCGAAATCGATCGCGAAGCGCGTGCCGCCGCCGTCGACGAGGATGCACGTCTGGAATCGGCCCCCGCTGCCGAAGGAGTCACCGGAGCCGACGAAGCGAACGGTGGCTTTCACCTAGATCACTTCCTGGGCCCGCAGGCGCTGTCGTTCCCCTGCGCTCATCCCGAGCAGCTCTTCGAGCAGCGCGTCCGTATGCTCACCGAGGCGCGGAGGGGGCAGGCGGTACGTGACCGGCGTCTCCGACAGCTTGAGCGGATTGCCGATGAGCGGGAAGGTGCCGCCCTCCGCGGGCGGGCGGGACATCGTGATCTTCATGTCCCGGTGGATGACTTGAGGGTCCGCGAACACCTGCTCGAGGGTGTTGACGGGGCCGCAGGGCAGCCCGATGCGCTCGAGACCCTCGAGCCAGTACTTCGTCGTCTGCTTGCGCGAGAGGTCGGAAACGATCTGCACCAGCTCGTCCCGGTTCCTCACGCGCGCGGCGTTCGTCGAATACTTCGGATCGTCGGCGAGCGGCGCCACGCCCGCGAACTCGCAGTAGCGGCGAAACTGCGCATCGTTGTTGGCGCCCAGGATGAAATAGCCGTCGCTCGACTCGAACACCTGGTAGGGCACCGTGTTGGGGTGGGCGGTGCCGAGGCGGCCGGGGACCTTGCCGGAGAGCAGGTAGTTCATGCCGACGTTGTAGAGCCAGGCCACCTGCACGTCGAGCAGGGCCACGTCGATGTGCTGGCCCACGCCGTGACGGTCCCGATGACGGAGGGCGCTCAGGAGCGCGATGCCGGAGTACAGGCCGGACATGACATCGTTCACCGCCACGCCCACCTTGACGGGAGGACGGTCCGCATCACCGGTGACGCTCATGATGCCGCCGGCGCCCTGCGCCATCATGTCGTAGCCCGGGCGGGCGGCGTCGGGACCCGTCTGGCCGAAGCCGGTGATCGAGCAGTAGATCAGGCGTGGAAACTCCGCGTGCAGCTGCTCGTAGCCCAGGCCGTACTCCTTCAGCCCTCCCACCTTGAAGTTCTCGATGAGCACGTCGAACTTCGGCAGCATGCGCCGCACGAGGGCGGCGCCCTCGGGCCGGGCGAAGTTGATGGTCACGGAGCGCTTGTTGCGGTTGGCGCTCAGGTAATAGCCGCTCTCGGTCGTGTCCTTGCCGTCGGCGTCTTTCAGGAAGGGCGGCCCCCACGACCGCGTCTCGTCGCCCACGCCCGGGCGCTCGATCTTCACCACGTCGGCGCCGAGGTCGGCGAGCAGCTGCGTGCACGATGGGCCCGCGAGCACGCGGCTGAGATCGAGGATACGAATTCCGGCCAACGGCCCGAGAGACTGTCCCCCCATGAAGTGGCTCCTTTTGCGCCACTATACAGTGCGCGACACACCCCGATGTTTCCTGGCGTTTTCCGCACAGGAATGACCCCCGACCGTCCGTGCGACTGTCCGTGCATGGGCAGCGCGACCACCGTGCGCGGTGCCGCCTGCAGCTACGCCTGTCCCGGTGAGAGCGCCGTCCGCAGGTCGGCATCGGAGACGGTTGTGGACAGGCACCCGGAACATCGGAGCCTTCGGACCGGTGGCCAGGCGTTTCGCCTAGCCGTGAATAGACGCCGCGCGCGTCGCGTCCCATGCCTGGGAGCTACTGGACTATGCAGAAGCAGATCCAACACCTCGTATGGCTGTAATTCTTACTGGATTGGTCTCGGTCGCTGCCGGATGCATCGGCGTTCCCGTCCCCGTTCCGAGTCCCGGTCACGCCTACGGCCCTCCGCCGCCCGTTCTCGTGGTGCCTCCGCCGGTCTATGGCGGCTACCGTGGTGGCTACTACCGCGGCTATCACGGGCACGGTTACCGACGCGAGCCGGCTGGCGACGATGAATAGCGAGCACTGGCGAACTACGGCACACGTGTCCAGCGGTCCAGCGGACAGTCGTCGCCACCGCCATCTGCTGAGCTTCTACGTCCGCATCCCGCTCACTCGAATCGACTGACCTACGACGCCAACGCCGCCACGCCCCCGCGGTGGCGGTGACTCCGACGGATCCTGGCGTGGGGGGGAGGTAGCGACCATGACACGCGTAGACGTGCGTGATACTGACGGCAACATCGTCGAGATTTTTCCGTCGTCGGGCGCCGCGGTGTACGGTCGCCTCGGTGCCGTTGAGGGGCCGTTCGTGTGGCTGGCGATCCGCGATCTGATGCCCGTCATTGCGGTCGCTCATCTGACGGTGGATCAGGCGCAGCGGGTCCGCGACGCGCTGAGCCAGTTCATCGCCGAGGCCCGCGCTACGGCGCCTGCGTCTCTCCCCCGGCCATCCACGGATTGAGCGCCGCCACGCGCGCCTCACACCGATCCCAATGCTCCGCCCGCCCGCACGACGAGCAGCATCAAGTTTTCTCTACGAAGCGACGGCGTGAGGCGTCTGCGAGGCTATGAGCTGCAGTGCCGACCCCCTGGCGCGGCGCCGCGTCTGCGCTTCCATCCTCCCTACGTAACCACGAAGGAGACTCAGCACGGCGCGGCCGCGGCCAGCCTCGTCTCGATACCGCCTAATCCATCTCCGCACACGCGCGCGCTCAGTCTGCGGCACGTACTCCCCTCGGTACCACACCTGTCGCGGGTCATGCGCGCAGCCGCCCGATGGCTTGCCGCACTTCATGAGCTCCCGCTCGGCGGTCAGGACTTGCGCACGCGCGGACGCATCACCGAGAACACGGCCCGCAGGACGCCGGGTTCTCCGCGGCGGAACCACATCCAGGCCCCGGCAGCTCAGGACGGTTTATCGGCAGTTTGCAGCTCTGGGCGCCACGGAGACACCAGGGTGCGCCCGTATACAATGACCGCCCGTGAGCCCTGTTGCGCTTGCCCTCGTGCTGAGCGCGGCGATGATCCACGCCACCTGGAATCTCCTGACGAAGTCCAGCACCGACAAGGTGTTGTTCATCTGGTGGACGGGGATCGTCGGCTCCGTCGTGCTGCTGCCCTTCGTCGCCTGGCTGTCGCCGGCGCCCGTGTGGGATGCCGGCGTGCTCGCGCGCATCGCACTGGGCGCCGTGCTACGGGCGACCTACTTCCTGGCGCTCGGCGCCGCCTACTCGCGCGGCGATCTTTCGCTCGTCTACCCGCTCGCGCGCGGCATCGCCCCCGTGCTCGTTCCGGTGGCGGCCATCCTGCTGCTGGGCGAACGGCTCACGCTGCCCGCCACCGTGGGCATCGCGCTGATCACGATCGGCGTGTACGTCATGAACGTGCCCGGGCTCACCCGAGGCGGCATGCTCGCTCCCCTCACGGCCCTCAAATCGCCCGCGGCCGGCTTTGCCGCGCTCACGGGGATCCTCACGGCGAGCTACTCGGTGGTCGACAAGTGGACGATCGACTCCGGCGTGCCCACCGCCTGGTACGCCTACCTCACGATCCCCGTGGCGGCCCTGCTTCTCACTCCCCTCACGTGGTCGCACCCCCGCCGCAACGCCGAATGGCACGCGAACCGAGGGCCGATCGTGGCCGTCTCGGTGTTGATGACCGCAAGCTACCTGCTCGTCCTGTTCGCACTGCGAACCGCGCCTCTCAGCCACGTCGCGCCCGCGCGCGAAGTGGCCATCGTGTTCGGCGCCATCCTCGGCGCGCTCGTCTTACACGAGCCTCACGCCCGCCAGCGGGTGTTGGGTGCGGCACTCATCGTGATGGGCGTCGTCCTCCTCGCGCAGGCCCCGGTTTCGTGACCGTTAGCGCGCGCGCCCGCGCATGGAAGCGGGCTGGCCAGGCAGCTTGAGCTTCTTACCGGTGTCGGTCACCGTGGTCCCGTCCACCCTGAGGATGGACACGTCGCTGTCGGTGTAGTTGCCGACGTAGAGGTACTTGCCATCGGGGCTGAACACCGCGCCTTCCGGCAGCCCGCCCACCTCGACCTCGCCCACCTTGGTGACCTTCTTGCCGTCGATCTTGAGCACCGCCACGGAGCCATTCCGCTTCGTGTTGAACCACGCGCTCTTGAGCGCGCTCGCGCCGCCGAGGAGCACGGCCACCGCGACGTCGCCTTTCGGACTGATGGCGAGCCCCTCCGGCGCATCGCCCACCACCACGCGGTCTATGACACGCGGCGGGCTCGCGTCCAGATCTATCACGCTCACGGTGTCGACATGGCCATCGGGCGCTCCCGAGTTGCCGTTGTCGGCGGTGAGGGCAATCTTGCCGTTGGGCGTGATGTCGATGTTGTACGGCCACTGGCCCACCGGCATGTCGAGCTTGTTGTCGTACGTGACCTTCTGCCCGTCGATGGCGAGGACCGCGACCTTGTGCACGGGGAACTTGACGGCGAGCGCGCGCTTGCCGTCGGGCGTGATGGCGACGGCGGCGACCTCGTCGCCCATGGCCACGGTGTCGATGAGGCGGACCTCGTTGCCCTGGATGGACAGCACGCTGATGGACTTGTCGTTGCGGTTGGCGATGAGGGCGAGGTCGCCGCGGGAGCTGATCGCCATCCCGGAGGGCTGCTTGCCCACCTCGACCGTCGCGATCCGGCTGGGCCGGTTGCCGGTCAGGCTGAAGACGTACAGCTTCGTATCCGGCGCGGCCTTCCAGGCGGCGCCGTCCTGCACCCAGTTCACCGAGTTCGCGACGATGGCGAGCCGCTCGTCGGGCGTCATGGCGAGATTGGTGGGCGGGCCGAAGATCGAGTTCATGAGCGGAAAGCTGGCGACGATCCTCGGCGACTCAAGGCTCGAGATGTCCACGATCGAGATCGAGTCTTTACCGGGAGCCACGAAACTGCGCACGCCCTGAGCGTCCCACGCGACCTTCTGGTCGTTGCCGATGATCATCATGCTGGGGCGCGGCGTCGGCGACGTCGTCGCACAGGCGGCGAACGTGAGCGCGAACGCGAGCAGGAGCGGGACGCGAGAGCTCATGGCATCTCTCCTTACACGTACACGCGAGGGACGCGCGTGTTGATGTTCGTGAGGACTTCATAGGGAATGGTGCCGGCCCATGCCGCAAGGTCTTCGCACGTGATCACCGCGCCGCCGTCGGCGCCGAGGAGCACGACCTCGTCCCCGTTGTACGCCGTGCCCCACTCGAGGTTGACCATGATCTGGTCCATGCAGACGCGGCCCACCACTGGATAGCGCTTGCCACGGATGATGACGTACGAGGCGTTCGACAACGCGCGGAAATAGCCGTCGCCGTAGCCGACGGGAACGGTGACCACGCGCACGGGATGGTCGCTCCGCCACGTGGAGCCGTAGCTGACGGGATGGTCCGGCGCCACCACCTTGAAGT
>JBKKCN010000166.1:0-10452 GCA_046712525.1 Candidatus Rokuibacteriota bacterium | reverse complement strand
AGAGATTCTTGGCGAGCTGCTGGGTGATGGTGGAGGCGCCACGCGGCGCATGCTGTTCCTCGACGGCGGTGACCAGCGCCTTTTTCACTTCCTCGAGCTCGAAGCCGCGATGGGAGAAGAAGTTGACGTCCTCGGCGACGAGCACGGCCCGCTTGAGGTGCGGCGAGACGGCCGCATACGGAACCCACGTCTGCGCGACGCGTGCGTCGCGGCCGGCGGCGCGCTGCTGCTCGGCGTAGCGGGTCATGAAGGCGGTCGTCGCCGGTGCGCGCCGCGCGAGGGCGGACACGTTGGGCCACGTCCACACCTCGTACGCGAGCCACGCGGTCACGGCGATGATGACGACGGCGACGATCGTGGGAATCCACCGTCGCTTGCGGGGCTTCACGGTGAGGCGTGCGCCCGCACGTACTGCTCGATGTAGGCATAGGCTTCGGACTGACGGGCAGGTCCATTGCGTTCCGGGCGCCCCAGCTCTGTCAAGGCCCCCGCAACCGAGGAACATCCATCGAGCCATGCGAGCGCGAACTCGAGGTCGGCGATGATTTCGGCACGCCACCGGCGCTCGACCCCAGCGCCCACCAGAGGGAGCCGAGCGGGCAAGTCGCGCCACTCCAGGCCCCGCCGCGTGTAACCAGGGTTCATGCCGGCCGCCACCCGCTTTCCGCCCTGCGGCCGAGGCACCGCCCACTGGGCATCCAGGAAATAACTGACGGTCGGCGTCTTGCGCCACCCGAGCCGAATCTCGTCTTCCTGCCAGGACTGCCGCACCCAGGACACGATGTTGTGTTTCCCGGTCCATTCGGACTTCGGGCCCGATGAGCTGAACCCGTGGGCCGTGACCACCTCTTGCACTTCAGCTCTCAGCCGTACGAGAGGCTCCGGGTCGACGCGTCGAGAGACCATCAGGCTATTGCCCCCGATGCGTCGCCCCCAGCGGCGTCTCCCTCACGCAGGCGGCGGAGTCCAGGAGGGCGGGCTGAGACGGCGCCGGGCGTCGGAGGCGAGCGGAATGGTGGGATCGGTGCGATCGAAGTCGCGGTCCCACAGCTTGCACGTGACCTGCTTGTGGTGCTGGTCCAGGCCTTCGCAGTAGTTCGTGAACTCGCAGCGGCGCACGAGGTGGCCGTAGCCGAGGTGAATCTTGCGGAACCAGTCGGGGTCCGCGAGGCTCTGGCGGGCGGCGGCCACGATGTCGGCCTCGCCGCGCTCGAGGATGCTCTCCGCCTGCTCGAAGGCCATGATGCCGCCGCTGGTGACGATGGGCGTGTCGAGACCCGCGTTGCGCACGGCGGCGCGGATGGCGGCGGCGAGCGGCACGTTGCGCCCGAAGGGGCCGCGCGCGTCCGAGATGACGGTGGGCATGCACTCGTAGCCGGACTTGCCGGTGTACGGATAGACGGCCTCGCCCACGCGGGGTTGCTTGGCGTCCTCGAAGCGGCCGCCCTTGGAGACCGAGAGATAGTCGGCGCCGCCGGCGGCGCGGCGCTCGCCGAACCACACCGCGTCGTCGAGGTCGCTGCCCCCGAGTACGACCTCGTCGCCGAGGAAGCGCACGCCTACCACGTAGCCGTCACCGACGCGCGCGCGCACGGCGGCCAGCACCTCGAGCGGTAAGCGGACGCGGTGCTCCCGCGACCCGCCGTAGCCGTCGTCGCGTACGTTCAGTCGCGACAGGAAGGACGCCATCGTGTAGGCGTGCGCGTAGTGCAGCTCGACGCCGTCGAAGCCCGCCGTGCGTGCGCGATGCGCGGCGTCAGCGAAGAGGCCCGGTAGCACCTGCGGCAGGTCGCGGACGTGGGGCAGATCCAGGTCCCACACGCGCTCGCGATAGCCGAAGTCGAGCGCCTCCAGTTGGCGCGGGGTCAGCACCAGCTCCACGAAGGGGCGGTCGTCGGTGATGGATGAGAGCAGGTGCTCGCGTATCTCCGTGTCGGTGGCATCCAGCCACATCACGTCGCCGGCGGCCTCCACGAGGCGGGCGCGCAGGACAGGGTCGATCTCGAGGTGGCGGAGGAAGAACTTCTCGGGCTCGGGTCGGCGCCGCACGGCGAGAAAGTCGATGAGCTGGATGAACAGGCGCGTGTGTCCTTCGCTGCGGCGGCGGACCTCGTCCACGAGCCGGCGCAGTCCGGGCAGGAAGCGGTCGTCTCCGATGCGCAGCAGCGGGCCGCTCGGAATATCGCGGATGCCGGTGGCCTCCACCACGAGGACGCCCGGGCGCCCTTCCGCGAAGCGCCCGTACCACTCCACGACCTCGGGGGTGACCACGCCGTCGTCGGTGGCGCGCCACGGCACCATGGCGGGCACCCACGTGCGCTGCTCGGCCCGCACACCGCCGATCCGGATCGGCGAGAACCAGCGCGCCCGCGCCGCTTCCTCGCGCGTGGGCCAGCGCGCGGGCGGTAGCGTGTGCTTCACGCGCGGAGTGTCGGTGACGGCGCTCATGCGGCGCCTTTGTCCGCGCGCAGGACGTAGCGCTGGATCTTCCCGGTCTCCGTGCGCGGCAGTCGCTCGACGAACTCGACGGCGCGCGGGTACTTGTACGGGGCGAGCTCGCGCTTGACGTGATCCTGAAGCTCGCCCGCCAGCTCGGCCGACGGCGCGCGCTCGGGCTTGAGCACGACGAAGGCCTTCACGATGAAACCGCGTGTGGGATCGGCAGCGGCCACCACCGCGGACTCCGCCACCGCCGGGTGCTCGTCGAGCACGTGCTCCACTTCGGGGCCGGGGATCTTGTAGCCCCCGGACACGATCATGTCGTCGGAGCGGCACTGGTAGGTGAAGTAGCCGTCGGCGTCCTGCACGAAGACATCGCCGGTGACGTTCCAGCCGTTGAAGCGGACGTAGTCCGCCTGGCGCTCGGGCTTGCGCCAGTACTTGCAGCCGGTGGGGCCCTTGATGGCGATGAGGCCGGCCTGCCCGCGCGGGACGTCTCGTCCGCTTTCGTCCACGACACGGCAGTCGTAGCCGGTGACGGGAAGCCCGGTGGCGCCGGGACGTACGCGCCCGGGCACGGACGACACGAAGATGTGGAACATCTCGGTGGACCCGATGCCGTCCAGCAGCTCCACGCCCGTGGCCTCGCGCCACTCCTCCCACGTGGCGGCGGGCAGCGGCTCCGCCGCGGACACGCCGATGCGGAGAGCGCCGAGATCGAAACGGCGGGCCATGTCCTGCACGCCGAGCATCAACCGGTACGACGTGGGCGCGCAGAAGCCGATGGTCACGCGATGACGCGCAAAGGTCTCCAGCATCGACTCGGGCGCGAAGGGACCGCTGAGCACGGTGGAGGCGCCGAAGCGAAAGGGGAAGACCAGGAGCCCGCCGGTCCCGAAGGTGAAGGCGAGCGTGGGATGGCCGGCGAAGCGGTCGTCTTCGCTCGGCCGCAGCACGTGGCGTGCGTAGGAGTCGGCGGAGGCCAGGATATCGCGATGGAAGTGCACGCACCCTTTCGGAATGCCCGTGGATCCTGAGGTGTAGGCGATCATGGCGACGTCGTCGCGCGCGGTGTCGGCGGCGGTGAAGCGCTCCGGCTGGCCTTCCATGAGCGCGGACAGGCTGGTGTCGCCGCGGCGCGTGTCGCCCGCGACGATGAGCGTCTGTAAGATTGGCGCCTGGGACTGCGCGCGCTCCAGCTCTTCGCGCAGGCCGCCCCACACGATGGCCGCTTTCGTCCCCGCGTCCCTGGCGACGTAAGCGAGCTCGCGCGCGCGCAGCATCGGCATCGTCCCCACCGTGACGACGCCAACCTTCTGGCAGGCGAGGTAGGCCACGATGAACTCGGCGACGTTGGGCAGCCGCAGCAGCACACGGTCCCCGCGGTCGAGTCCCGCCGCCCGCAGGCCGTGGCACAGGCGGTTGACCCGGCGCGCCAGCTCGGCGTACGTGATGGTCTGCTCGCCCGCATGAATGGCGGCCCGGCCGCCGCGATCACCCTCCGCGTTGGCGTCGAGCAGCTCGGCGCCCACGTTGAGCCGGAGCGGGTAGCGCAGCTCCGGCAGCGTGTACACGCGCTCGGGCATCGCCTCCGGCGCGGGCAGCGAGTCGCCGACGCGCGGGATCATGCGATGACGGCCACGCCTTCGATCTCGATCATGCAGCCGTCCGCGCGGTCGTAGAGGTCGCGCGCGCCCACGAGCGTCATGGCCGGGAAATGCTTGCCGAAGTACTCGCGGTACACGGCGCCGATGGCCCGCGTGTGCTTCTTGTAGTCGTCCACGTCCACCACGTAGATGGTGAGCTTCACCACGTCCGTGAAGGAGGCGCCGGCGGCGGTGAGCACCGTCTTCCAGTTCTCGCACACCTGACGGAACTGCGCGGGCAGATCGCCCGCGCCGCCCACGTTGTTCTGCGCGTCGCGCGCCACCAGCCCTGCGACGAAGAGCACGCGGCCGCTCTTGACCTCGTAGCCGTACGAGAAGCCCGCCGGCCGCGGCAGCACGGGCGGATTGACGGGCTCGATGTGCCGGGTCATGGCGTGGTCCCGTCGAGGACGATCGTGTCCCCGTTGGTCGCGTCATCTTTGAGGAGCCGCACCACCGCCGCCGCCACTTCCGCGGGCTCGAGGAGCCGGCCGCCCGGGTTGACGGCGGCCATGGCCGCCACCGCTTCGTCGTAGGAGCGGCCCGTCTTCGCGGCGATATTGCGCGCGCCGTTCCACACCATGTCCGTGGCCACGTAGCCGGGACAGATCGCGTTCACGGTGACGCCCGTGCCCCCCACTTCCATCGCGAGCGCGCGCGTGAGGCCGACGAGCGCGTGCTTGGAGGCTGTGTACGCGGTGACGTACGGCGATCCGACGAGGCCGGCGAGGGAGGCGATGTTGATGACGCGCCCCCAGTGCCGCTTCAGCATCGCGGGCAGGATCTCGCGCGTGAGCAGGTAGGGGCCCGTCACGTTCACGCGCAGGTGGCGGTCCCAGAACTCCGGATCGGTCTTCGCGAAGGGCGCCGACTCCGCGATGCCCGCGTTGTTGACGAGCACGTCCACGGGACCGAGAGTGGCCGCCACGTGTCGCGCCGCCTGCGTCACCGAATCGGGCCGCGTGACGTCGAGGGCGACGCCGAGCGCTTTGACCCCCAGCGCGCGGGCCGCCTCCGCCGTCGCCGACACCTGCGCGATGGTGCGGGCTCCCACCGCCACCGAGAGGCCCTCCGCGGCGAGCGCGAGCGCGATGGCGCGGCCGATGCCGCGCCCGCCGCCCGTGACCAGCGCCGTACGGGGGCCCACGATGCGAGGGGTCAGGAGGCCGTCTCCATGCGCGCCGGCTCCTGCCAGCGCCCGGCATCGGACTCGCGCACGCCGTCGAGGGACCAGTCGAGGTCGTCCGGCATCGCGAGGTCGATCTCGCGCGGGGTGGGGAAGGTGAGAGCGCACGCCTTCACGGCCGGCTTGATGTCGTTGAGGTAGTCCTGCATCACGGCGCCGGAGTCGCGCCGCTTGATGCCGACGTCGATCGCGTACCGATTGCCTTCGGTGCCGGGACGGCCGAACGACAGCAGGCCGTGACGAAGCCACTTCACGAAGTCGCGCTGCTTGCGGTCCTCGTAGCGGCCCGTGCGCACGAGCTCGACCACCATGCGCTCGCCCAGGCCCTGGTGGCCCGCCTCTTCGTCGATCACCTTCAAGATGACGTCGCGGTAGGGGAGGAACGAGCACACGTCGTACTCCTTGAGCTGCCAGAAGCCGCCGCGGTCGAAGAGGAACTGCGCCATGGCGAGCTCGAACCAGGAGTCCACGGTGTCGTGCGGCTTGGCCGTGAGCCGTCCCATGGCCACCGGCGTCACGTCCTCGCCGGTGAAGGTCTTGTACATGCGCGCCACCGCCTCGAAGTGCTCCACCTCTTCGCGGATGTGCCAGGTCATGAACTTGATCCACTTCATCTCCGGCGCAAAGCGCAGCCCGAAGCCGAAGAGATGCGCCGCCGCCAGCTCGCGATACGCCTGGCTCTCCATCAACTGCACGACGGTCCGCTCGTAACGCTCGTCCATCTGGGTTCTGTCCGTGTACGTCCGCATGGTGGAACCTCCGGGGAGCGCAGGAGAAGCTTTCCGCTTCAACTACTTACCTTCCAACGTACGTTGCCGCTCGGCCGACGTCAACGCAGCGCGGACTAAGGACTTTGGATGCAGAAGAGGAAGATCAAGGGACGGCTCCCTCGCTCGTTGGGGTCGGACAGGCACCGCACCGACGCCGGCGTGGATGAGGACGATGACGTCGACTGCGAGGTGGCGCAACCGGCAAGGGCGAAGGCGAGCAGGGCAAGCGCGACTGTGGTCCGCCGTTTCATGGCGATATTCTAAGGCCCGCGGGTGTATATACCGGACGATTCGATGCGCCGCGCCTTTTCCCGGACTTCCCTCGTCGCTGCCGTGGAGCGTCTTCGACCCGGCATGAAGGTCCTGCTGCCGCCGGGAGCCGGCGAGCCCGATGCTCTCGTGCAGGAGATCTGCCGGCAGTCGGCAAGACTCCAGGACCTCACCCTCATGGGCGGGATCCACCTCGGTGAGTATCCGTTTGCCCGACCCGAGCACGCCGCCCTGCGCTTCGCCACCTGGCACATGGCGCCGCGCCTCGCGGAGGCGCGCGCCCGCGGCCGCGTGGAGTTCGTGCCCATCCGGTACTTCGACCTCGTGACGGAGTTCGTGCGGGGCGGGCACTGGGCGCCCGACGCGGTGCTGGTCCACACCTCGCCACCGGATGCGCGCGGCTATCTCAGCCTCGGCGTCTCCGTCAGCGTCGGCCTGCCTGCCGCGCGCACGGCGCCGCTCGTGATCGCGCAGGTGAATGCCGAGATGCCGCGCACACGCGGCAACTCGCTGCTGCACGTGAGCGAGGTCGATGCATGGGTGGAGGCGGACGGCCCGCTCGCCGAGCTGCCCGCGGTAGCGCTGGGCGCCGTCGAGCGCGCCATCGGGCGGCACGTGGCGGCCCTCGTCCCCGACGGAGCCACGGTGCAGGTGGGCGTGGGCGGCATCCCGCAGGCCGTGCTGGAGGCGCTCGTCGCCCATCGGGATCTGTCGCTGCACTCGCTGCTCGTCGACTCCGCCGTCGCTCTCATCGAGCGCGGCGTGGTGACGGGCGCGCGCAAACGGGTGCACCGGGGCCGTCTCGATATCGCGGAGGCGATGGGAACGCGCCGCCTCTTCGACTTCGTGCGCGAGGAGCCCATCGTCAACATGGAATCCTCGGCGTTCGTGCACAATCCTGACGTGGTGGCGCTCCTCGACCGCTTCATCTCCATCAACTCCGCGCTCGAGGTCGATCTCACGGGCCAGATCACCGCGGAGAGCCTGGGGCCGCGACAGGTGGCGGGTATCGGCGGGCAGTTCGACTTCGTGCTGGGGGCCTCACGCTCCCGCGGCGGCGCCTCGATCATCGCGCTGCCGTCGACGGGGCGCGACGGCGCCGTGTCGCGCATCGTGGGGAGGTTGACGGCGGGCGCCGCGGTGACCACGCCGCGCTTTCTCGCCGACTGGGTGGTGACGGAGCACGGGGCCGCACGGCTGCGTGGCCTGGGAGAGCGACAGCGGGCCACGGCGCTGACCGCCGTGGCCGATCCGCGATTCCGGGAGGAGCTGGAACGTGCGGCTACTTCTTAGCAGCGTCGATCTTCTCGAAGATCTCCTCGTTCTCGGGGAACCGGTACGTCGTCTGATTGGAGTAGACGGTGGTGCCGTCGATGGAGACTTCGAAGATGCCGCCCACGCCTTCTTTCAGGCGGGCGTCGATGCCGTACTTGTCTCTGATGGCCGCCTCCAGACTGGAGGCTTGCGGGAGGTAGTTTCACTCGCTGCAGTACAGGATCTCGATGTCCATGGTGTCCTCCGCCCGTGAGGCTGTGGTTACCGTAATCATACGATGCGCCACCACTCCCGGCAGATTCGGACCCTCATCGACACCGACCCCAGCATCGACGACGCCCTCGCCCTGCTGCTGGCCTGGGGCACCCCGGCCCTGTCGGTGGAGTGGATCACGACGGTGGCGGGCAACGTGCCCCTCGACATCGCCACCCGGAACCTCGCGCGCCTGCTGGACTTGCGGCGCCCCGCGCGTCCGCCGCGGGTGGCGGCGGGGGCGGCCCAGCCGCTGGCGCGCCCTCTCGTGACCGCCACCGCCTACCACGGCGACGACGGCCTCGGCGACCTCGAGGACTGGCCGGTGGCGAAGGGTTTCGGCGGCGACGGGGACGCGGCCACGCTCATCGTCGAGGCGGCGCGGGAAGCGGCGGGCGAGCTCACCCTCATTGCGCTCGGCCCCCTCACTAATGTCGCCCTCGCGTTGCACATGGACGCGGGGGCGATGGCGGGTATCGGGCGGGTGGTCGTGATGGGCGGCGCCGTGGACGTGGCGGGCAACGTCACGCCGGCGGCGGAGTTCAACATCCATGTCGATCCCGAGGCAGCCGCGCGCGTCCTCGGTGCGGGCTTGACCCTCGATCTGGTCCCGCTCGACGCCACGCGCCAGGCCGTGCTGCCGCGCGCGGACCTCGAGGCGTGTCCAGGGTCGCTCGCGGCGCGCGTGGCAGCCTTCTCCGACCGTGGCTTTCGGGTCGACGCTTCCCGCGGGATGCGCGGCCTCACGCTTCACGATCCGCTCGCCGTCGCTGTGGCCGCCGATCCCACGCTCGTCACGTGGGAGTCCGTCCGGCTGGCGGTGGGTCCTGGAGGCGAAACCCGTCGCGTGGCGGGCGCGCCCAACTGCCGCATCGCGCGTACCGTGGACACGCCGCGCGTTCTGTCCATGCTGCTGCAGGCGCTGTGTCCCGCGTCCTGATCGTCGGCTCCGCCAACGTCGATTACACCGTGGCGCTGCCGCGGCTGCCGGAGCCCGGTGAGACGGTGTCCGACGGCACGCTTCTCATCAACCACGGGGGTAAAGGCGCCAACCAAGCGGTGGCGGCCAGACGCCTGGGGGCCGAGGTGCGACTGATCGGGTGCGTGGGCGACGACGCGGCCGGACGCGACGTGCGCACCGCGCTCGCGCGCGAAGGCATCGGCGTGGACGGCATGCTCAGCACGCCCGCGGCGGCCACCGGGACCGCAATCATCAGCGTGGACACGCGGGGCCGCAATCAGATCTCGGTGGCGCCGGGCGCCAACCGCATGCTGAGCATCGAGCAGGTGCAGGCGCGCGCAGAGGATCTCGCGTGGGCGCAGGTGATCGTCTGCCAGCTGGAGACGCCGCTGCCCACCGTGCGCTGGGTCCTCGCGGAGGCGCGCCGGCGCGGCGTCATCACGCTCGTGAACCCGGCGCCGGTGCCGGCGACACCGATCGACTTTTTCGCGCTCGTGGATTACCTGACGCCGAACGCGGGCGAGGCGGCGCGCCTGAGCGGAGCGGCGGCGAACGACGCCGCCCTCGCAGGCGAGCGGCTGGCCTCGCGCGGGGTGACGACCGTGGTCGTCACCCTCGGCGAGGCGGGTGCGCTCGCGTGGCACGGTGGCCGCGCCACGCGTGTGCGGGGATTCAGCGTGGACGTCGTGGACACCACCGCCGCCGGCGATGCGTTCAACGGCGCCCTCGCGGTGGCGGTGGCCGAAGGACGCGCGCTGGAGGAGGCGCTGCGCTTTGCGAACGCGGCGGGCGCGGTCGCGTGCACGCGCCGCGGCGCCCAGCCCTCGCTGCCCCGACGACAGGACGTGGACCGGCTTCTCGGCGGCGAGTCAGGGACGCGCGGGTAACGCGAGCTTGAGGTTCTCGATCCGGCCGAGGGCGGCTTCGACGGACGCCACGGAGAGTCGTCCCTCGCGCAGCGCGGTGCGGATGGCGTCGAGGGCGACCGTGGCCGCGGAGCGACCGTCGGGCAGGCGGTCCTCGGCGATGAGCAGCACGTCCACGCCCGCACCGAGCGCGAGTGCCACCGCTTCGTCCATGCCGTAGTGTTGCTCGATGGCGCCCATCCGCAGATCGTCGCTGACCACCACGCCCGACCAGCCCAGCTTGCGGCGCAGCAGCCCGGCGATGGTGCGACGTGAGAGCGTGGCCGGATAGCGCGAGTCGAGGTGACGGTTGAAGACGTGCGCGGTCATGACGCTGTCCACCGCGTGCTCGGCGAAGAGGTGCCGGTAGGGCGCCAGCTCGAGAGTCGGATTGGCGGTGTCCGTGACGTCCACGAAACCCTGGTGCGAGTCGGTGAAGCTCGATCCGTGCCCGGGGAAGTGCTTGAGGGCCGAGAGCACGCCCTCGCTGCGCAGGCCCGTGATGAAGGCGCGTGCCTGGGCGGCCACCATGGCGGGGTTGGCGCTGAAGCTGCGCCCGGAGCCGACGATGACCGGATTGGCCGGGTTGTAGCCCACGTCCACGACGGGCGCGAGATTCCAGTTGATCCCCGCCGCGCGCAGCATGGCGCCGATGCGGCGCGCCTCCAGCTCGGTGAGGGCGAGGTCGTTGCCGTCACCGAGGTCCTTGTGCGACAGCGTGGCCACGTACCCCGCCGCCGGCGATAGC
>JBKKCN010000165.1:0-7191 GCA_046712525.1 Candidatus Rokuibacteriota bacterium | reverse complement strand
CGCGGGCACCGCGTGCAGCCGCCACCGCGCGGGATCCGCGGCGCGCGATTGCAGCAGCGCGGTCCACGCTTCGTCCTCGCGGCCGTCGACGGCGATCAGATCGAGGTAATCGGACACGTCCGCGCCGCCCACGATGCGCAGGAGGCCAGGCTGGACTTCGTAGAGAGGCAGGAGGGCGAGGAGACGATCGGCAGGGTCCTTGACGGCGCGGATCTCGAGTCGACAGCCTTCCGCGAACGCGTGCACCCACTGCCGTTGCCACGTCCACGTGAGAAAGGGCGCGCGCAGGCGGGACGCAGACGCCAGCTCGTCCCAGGCTCCGGAGCCGATGGCCTCCAGGCGGTCGTGGATCTCGACCTTCACAACTCTTCGGACGGGCCGGACGACTCGATGGATTCCTCTCCCGTCGCCCCCGCGCCCTCGCCGTCGCTCTCGGTCATCGCCTCGTCCACCGCCGATTCGAAATCGTCGCCGAGGTCGTCGCCGAACTCCTTGCCCATCTTTTTCATGAAGCGCGCCACGCTGCCGGGATCGTTCTCGTCGAGGTCGCCATAGCTGGACGAGTCCGCGAGCGATTCCAGCCGCGCGTCTTCGGACTTCACGGTGGCGAAGCGGGACATCAGGCGCGTGAGGCCGGCGCCCCCGCAGCGCGGGCACCTGGCGTCGGACGCGGTGGCGATCGTGCGAACGAGGACGCTCACGCGACGGCGGCAATCCGAGCAGTCGTACTCGTAAATCGGCATTTCGGGCCGATTTTATCACGCGCCGCGACATGTCCGTTTCCGTCACGTTGCCACAGCGAATGTCAGCGCTGACACCCACACGTCACGACGCGGGCTGTAAAGCCGCACGAACTCAGCGCTCTGCCACGGCATCCGTCTTGCTCCGAGCGTAGGCCGTAGCCAATTCGGAGTCAGGAGGCACGTGTGCGTACCGCCGTCGGGGAGACCGCTGAGCACGAAGTGATCGCCGCCGTCGACGTCCTCGTGCAGTCATTGCATACCAAGCGCGAGCAACTCGCACGGCGCCTCGCCGATATTGAGCGTGAGCTCCAGGCGCTCACGGGCAAGCTCAACGCCTCCGAGCCGCGCCTGGGTGACATCCGCTCCCACGCGAGTGTGCGATGAAGCGCGCGGTGCTTTTCGTCGTCGCCGGAATGTTCCTCTTCACCGCCGGCGCCGGCGCCCAGTCCGCGGCGCGGCGAACCCCGTTCGACGCGCTCGCGCCCGGCCACCAGAAGATCGCGCAGGCGCTTTTCCTGGCGCAGACGGCGCCCGCCGCCGATACCGCGACAGCGCCGCTCACGCTGGACGAGATCGCCGCGCGCAGGGTGAGCGGTCAGGATTGGGGCCGGATCTTCAAGGACATGAAGGCCCAGGGGCTCATCACGGACAAGAACCTCGCCCGCTCCGTGACGCGTTACGAAGCCACGATAGGCCCTGAGCCGTCGAGGCAAACGGGCGCGACGCGGGCGTCCTCGCACTAGGAACCGTCGGAGGTCTCTAGCGCTTCACCCCCGTGAATGCGAAGCGCTCCGCCGCGGGATCGATGCCGACCCCGCTGATCACCGTCTTGCCGCTGTCGATCGCTGCATCGAGGATCCTGTTCACCCCCTGCGGAGTTCTGACCGTCCCTGTCACCACGCACGCCGCCGGGGTGACGACCAAGAGTCTTCCTCCCGCCGGAAGGTTGAAGTTGACGCCCTCGTCCGTGCGGCAGGAGCCGCTGACATTGCCTGAAGCCGCGATCGTGATGGCGCAGCGGGTCCAGAAGCTTCCCTCGCCAGGCGTCGCTCCGTGGACGTGCACTCGCCACATTCCTGTGAGATCCGCTTGCGTGCACGCCGCCCAGGCGGAGGAGGCGATGAGGAGCGTGACACCGAAGGCTGCCACCGCAGAGATCGTGGATCGGCGCATTGGACCCTCCTTGCGAGAAGTCCGAGAACTTTAGTGGCCGGCGGCCGCCCCGTCAAGGCCCCGGCCGCGCGTCCTCCGGCGGGGCGGTCAGCAGGCCTTCCATCTGGAGCACGGCGCGATTCCAGTCGAAGGAGGTGGTAACGAAGGCGGCGCCGGCAGTGGCGAGGCGGTCGCGCAGCGCCGCATCCGTCGCCATGCGCTCCAGCTTCGCGCCGAGCTCGTCCACGTCGCGGCGGCGGGCCACGAGCGCCGTCTGCCCGTCCCTGGCGTAATCGCGCGAGCCGCCGTTGTCGTACGTGACGAGTGCGGCACCGCATGCCATCGCTTCCATGGGCGGCATCCCGAGTCCCTCGTCCCACGATGGACACAAGTAGATGTCGCAGCCGCTGTACAGCGCCGCCAGGCTCGACTGGTCGACGTTGGCGTGGAATTCGTCGTAGGGGCTGGGACCCCGCGGCGGTTTGACGCCGAAGCCGACGAGCCGGAGCGTGGGCACCCGCGCCTTCACTCGGCGCACCGCCTCCAGCCCCTCCGCCACGCCCTTCCACGCGTACTCGTGGTGCAGCATCAGCACGCGCGGGCCCGGCGCCGGCCGCGCGCGCGGTACGCGGTGAAAGAGATCGGGGTCGACGGGCGTGACGACGACGGGGACGGTGGCGCCGAACCTGTCGCGCATGATATCGGCGAGCCACGTCGAGATGACGATCTTCCGCAGCGGCAGCCGATAGGTGGCGTCCACCTGCTCGGGGGCCCCGTGGTAGAGGCTCTCGTAGTGCTGCACGAGATAGAAGGGCACGCCGCTGCGCGCGGGCGCCGCCGCCGCCACCGCCGCCGACTGCCACGCGGTGGCCACGATGGCGTCGCCGTTCGGCATCGCGTCCGCGCGCCACCGCGACACCCACCGCACGCGCGCCCGCAGTCGCGGCATCCACTCCGTGCCGGTTCCGCGGACGCTACGCCACGCCGCGCGCCCCACGCCGCGCGCCGGCACCACCAGCGTCACGTCGTGACCGCGCCCCGCGAGCCGATCCGCGTACGTGAGGATCGCGCGCACCCCGCCCGCAATCCGCAGGTGCGGCGCGAGAAACGTGATCCTCAACGCCTGCCCGTCACCAGAACTTCTCCCATTTCACCGCCCGCCGCTCGAGCCCCTTGGCCATGAGCACCTCCCGCACGCGACGGATGCTCGCTTCCCCGCCCGCTACGTACGCGATCATTTCATGGGGGGCCTCGACGGGCCCCCCAAGCCCCCCGGCGCTCGGAGCGTCCCGGCGCAGCCGTGACACTCCTCGATCCTCGTTCACCAGCGACTCGACGGCGGCGGCCATGTCGGCGGGCGTCACCGGATGATACGAGAATCCTGGGTACCGGCGCGCGAGCGAGCGCATCTCGCGGTCGTAGATGCGCGCGGGGCCCGCGCCGTAGACGAGGGTGGCGGAGCGGCCGAAGCCCGTGGCGTAGAGGTGGGTGAGGATGGAGCGCACGGGCACGATGCCGATCTCCTCCGCCACGAAGAGCGGACGACGTGGATCCGTGCGCGCAAAGACGAAGCCGCCCAGCGGCCCCTTGAAGACCACCTCCGCGCCGGGGGCGAGGGCACGGAACCAGGCGGAGCCGATGCCCCCGGGCGCCACGTCGGCGCACAGCGTGATGACGCGCGGCGAGTGGGGCGGGGACGCGATCGAGTAGGCGCGCACGACCTTGGGCCCGAAGGGCACGGAGACCCATTGCCCCGCCTCGAACGCGAGGGACTCGGGTTCGTACATTCGAAGGTCAGCCTCGAGAACGTCGGCCGCCGGTGCGCGCACGGCGAGCACGCGAGCGCGGCACTCGCGCGGCGGCGTCATTCGATCAGCGGAAGCGGGGCAGGATGTCGGCGGCGATGCGCTCGAGCTGCTCGCGCTCGTCCTGCGGCTCGCCGATGGGGTTCATCACGAAATAGTTGCACCCGGCGGCGCGAAACTTCTCGAGCGTTTCGACGCACTGAGCGGGCGTGCCGATGATGCCGTACTTGCCCGCGAGGGGACCGAAGTCCTGCGCGTAGCGGACGCTCAGCGCTTTGACCCACGCGGCCTTCGCACTCTCGTAGTCGCGGCCCACGGTGATGAAGGCGAGATGCGCGGCCGCGAAGCCGTCGAGGGAGCGTTTGGCCTCGGCGGCGGCGGCGCGGATCTTGTCGAGGCTCTGGGCGTAGCGCTCGGGCTGCACGACGTAGGAGACCCAGCCGTCGCCCTGCCGCCCGGCCCGCGCGAGGGCGGCATCGGAGCGGCCGCCCACCCAGATGGGCGGCATCGGCTTCTGCACGGGCTTGGGATCGATCGACACGCCACTGAAGCGCGTGAAGCGGCCGTCGAAGGAGGCGGGCGTGTCGCGCCACAGCGTGCGTACGACGTCGATGCCTTCCGTCACGCGCGCGCCGCGCTCGCGGTGCGGCACCCCGCACAGCTCGAACTCCTTGGGGTTCTCACCGCCCACGCCCACACCGAAGATGAGGCGGCCGTTCGAGAGCACGTCCACCGAGGCCGCCGCCTTGGCCGCGATGGCGGCCGGCCGCAGCGCGAGCAGGTACACGGCGGTGCCCAGCTTCACGCGCGTGGTGATGGAGGCGTACGCGGCGAGGAGAGCCAGCGAGTCGTGCATGGGATTGTGGAAGGACACGTGATCACCCGTCCACACGGAGTCGTAGCCGAGGCGCTCCACCGCCCGCACCAGCTCGAACTGCTCGGACGCCGGATGGTGCGCGAGCTGCGCGCCTATCCCCATCGCGTTCATCGGGGAAAGGCGTCCTTGACGCCGCCGTCCACGGTGATGGTGCAGCCGGTCGTCTTCGCGGAGCGGTTGGAGGCGAGGAAGAGCACCGCCAGCGCGACGTCCTCGGGCAGGATGCGGGCGCCGAGCAGGTTGCGCTTGCGGTAGAAGTCCTCGAGCTGGTCGACGCCGATGCCCTGCGCCGCCGCGCGCTCGCGCCGGATCTCCTCCGACCACAGCTTGGAGTCCTGGAAGATGGCGTCGGGGTTCACGATGTTGGAGCGGATGTTGTGAGGGGCGCCCTCGAGGGCGAGCACCTTCGCAAGCTGGGCCTCCGCCGCCTTCGCCGCGGAGTACGCCGCGAAGTCCTTACCGGGCGACATCACGTTCTTGGTGGCCACGAACACGAGGCTGCCCCCCAGTCCCTGGGGAATCAGGATCCGCATCGCCTCCCGCGCCACGAGGAAGTGCCCGGTGGAGTTCACCGCGAATGACCGCTCCCAGTCCGCGAGCGCCATGCGATCCACCGGTGACGAGTGCGCGATGCCGGCATTCGAGACGAGGATGTCGAGCCCCCCGTACTCGAGCACGGCCGCCTCGAAGGCGGCGCGCACGGAGGCTTCGCTGGTGACGTCCATGGTGAGACCGAGCGCGCGCCCGCCGCCCACGGCGGCGAGGATGTCGTCGGCGGTCTTCTTCGCGCCCGCCTCGTCGACATCGCCGATGACGACGTGGGCGCCTTCGGCGGCCAGCCGTTGCGCCACCGCGCGGCCGATGCCGGACCCCCCGCCCGTGACGAGGGCGACGCGACGCGCGAGCTCTTTCTCCGCCGGCGCCAGCGTCAGCTTGTAGAGCTCGAGGGGCCAGTACTCCACGTCGAAGGCGTCCCTCGCGCTCAGGGACACATAATGGCCGAAGACGGAGGCGTTGCCGATCACCGCCATCGTGTGGTGGTAGATGTCGTTGACGATGCCGGCGGTGCGCCGGTCGCGGCCGGCCGTGAACATGCCGAGCCCGGGCACGAGCACCACGCGCGGGAAGGGATCGGCGAGCGTGGCACCCTCGGTGTTGTGCCCGTCGAAATACGCGGTGTAGTCGGCGACGAAGCGCTCGATCGCGCGCTCGACGTCGGCCGCGAGCGTGGCGCGCTCGCCGCTCGTCTCCACGAAGCACGGCAGGCGCTTCGTGTAGATGGTGTGGTCGGGGGTGGCGGGCCCCACCTGCGAGAGCGCGGGAGCGTCTACCGATGAGACAAACTGCGTTGCCGGCGCCGTGTCGTCGAAGGTGACCACCACGCGCCGGTGGCGCCCGAGGTGGCCGCGCACCCGCGGCGCCAGCGCCAGCGCCGTGTCCCGTCGCGCGTCGGGGTCCAGCACGGGCACGCGTGACGCGCCGAAGAGCGTGCGCCCGTGCCGGCGCTCCGCGATGGCCTCCTCGGCGCGCGTGATGAGGTCGATGGTGGCCTCGTACGCCTCGCGCACCGTAGCGCCCCATGTGATCGTCCCGTGCCGCTCCAGCACGAGGGCGCGGGCTTCCGGATGCTCGGCGATGGCGTGCGCCACCTCACGCGAGATGCGGAATCCAGGCCGCCGGTAGTCGAGGGCGATGACGTCCTTGCCATACACACCGGTGAGCACCTCGCGCGCGCGGTCGTTGTTGGTCAGGGACACGACGGCGTCGGCGTGCGTGTGGACGACGGCGGGCGCGGGCAGGAAGCCGTGCAGGAGCGTCTCGATGGAGGGCCGCGTTCCGCCCGGGTCTTGCAGCGCGTGCGCGAGATAGCTGACCATCTCCTGGTCACCCATGTCCTCGCGATCGAGAAGGGCGAGGATGTCGTCCATGCGCACGCCGGGGAAGTCCTTGCGCTGGACCGATTTGAGGTCCGAGCCGCTGCCCTTGACGCGCAGCACGCCCACCTCGCGGCCGCGGTGGTCGCGCTCCACCGTCTTGATGGACGTATTGCCTCCGCCCCACACGACGAGGGAAGTTTCGGCGCCGATCAGGCGCGAGACGTAGACGAGAAGGTCGAGGCCGTCGAGCGTGTCCGCGTCGCCGGCATTCCAGCGTGACTGCATCGCGGATCACGATAGCACGTGGGGGGGCCCGTTCGGCCCCCCCACGCAATCAACGAGGGTTACCGCGCGCTGTAGACCGTGATGCGGCCATCGTCCGCCGCGGCGCTCCGGGTGCGCGGCATCGCAGCCCGGGACGTCACCGTCGGCGTGTAGGTGTCGCCGCCGGCGAAGCCGGGGGTCTTGCTGCCGAAGATCGTGCCGCAGTCGTTGTTGGTCTTGTAGGCGCCGTACCCTGCGCCCAGCACGGCTCCGGCGAGGCCACCGACGATGGCACCCTTGCCGGCGGCCTTGCCACCGTTGGCGATGGCACCGCCGGCGGCGCCGAGACCTGCGCCGAGCGCGGTGCCGATGAGGCCGGGCTTGGCGATCCGCCATGCGCGATCGCCCCCGGTGGAGCAGTCTTCGGCGGCCGAATTCGCCACGCGGGTCACGCGCGCGGGTCGGCTCGCCGC